>JANLTA010000816.1:0-2079 GCA_031362705.1 Gemmataceae bacterium
ACATCGCGGCGTTCGGGTGCTGCCGGTTCTTCAAAGTCACCGCGTGGTAGTCGCCGCTCCTGTTCCAGTGCGTGACTTTCGAGGCGCGAAGCCGCATCGCGATAGCGTTTGTACTCAAGTAACTGCTGGACCAACTCACGCCGTGGATCGTCGCCGACGTCTTCGACTGGTTGATCCTCCTTGCGGGTTAGCACCAGGCGGCTTTTGATTTCTAACAACATCGCAGCCATCACGAGAAAGTCGCCGGCTGCTTCCACGTCGATCACTTGCAAAACATCAAGGTACTGCCGAAACTGTTCGGCAATGAGCGCAATGGGGAGGTCGCGCACTTCCACTTCATTGCGCTTGACGAGGTGCAGGAGCAGATCAAGCGGTCCGTGAAAATCCGGCAGCCGGACCTTGTATTCGTCCATGATGTCTGTGTTTTACGATTTCCGCCGCACTTTGTGACGGCTGCGGCCGCGCACGGAACTGAAGCGTTCGGCCAGCGCCGCGGCCACCGCCGCGCCGGCCTGTACTGCACCAGCGCCTTGGCGGTTCAGCGGCATCGCCGGCACCGGCTTGCATGTCGACAGCAAAAGTTTGTGAATCTGCGCTGGAGTTAATCCTGGGTTCGCCTGCAACATGCACGCGATGGTGCTGCTGACAATGGGCGCGGCGACGCTGGTGCCATCCATGTGTTGATAGTGCGGCGTCACTAGTTTCTCAGCGTTAATGCGTGCCTCCGCCGAACGATCTCCCAATAAGCGACGGCTGAATAGTGCTTTGGCCTCTACCGCTACTGATGACTTCGGCAGCAACGGAGCGACCACGCGCCAACTTGGTGCCACCAGGTCGGGCTTGGGAGAGCCGTCCGTATCGACGCCGTAGTTGCTTTGCCAGGGCCGCCACACTTTCGGGTCGATTCGGTCGCGGTCGTCGATACCGCCCACTGAGATCACATGTGGTGACGTGCAAGGTGGCACGAGCAGATTGCGGCCGGTGTTACCGCACGCAGCCACTAAGGTGACGCCGCGATGATGCAGTCGCTCACATTCTCGATCCACGACATTGCCAACAATTGGATCCACCGGATCGCCGCCGACTGAGAAGTTGATTACTTTCAACCCAAACGCCGGCCCAAAGCGCAGAAGCCAACGTAGTGCTTTTGCAAGCATGGCATTGGTGATCTTGTGACGATGATCCATCGTTTGAACGAGAATCAGGTCGGCGTCTGGAGCGATGCCGCGATAGAGCCCGTGGCTGAGCCGCCCGTTGCCGGCGGCGATGCCGGATGCCATCAGGCCATGCCATTGCGGCGCGGCAATCTTATCCCAGCCCGGCCAATGCGGTTCCTCATCAGGAACAAAACTCCGCACCCGAATGCGTGGCCCCGTGACGTCAAGCCACGCGCGAATGCGATTGCGCGGTCGAATGAGATCAGGATGCGGATAAAACGCCGCGTCGATCATGGCAATGGTGACGCCAGCGCCGGTAAAGCGCGGATCGGCACCGACACGGAACGGCGTCGGCGGACACTCCCATGCAGGCAGTTTGCTTTCCGAAGTCGCCTCACGTGGAGGTGTGAGTGCTTGCTCGGTCAGTATGCGTTGCAGCTGTAGGCGTGTGCAATTGGGGCATGAGCCATCTGTCGGTGACCAGCCGTCATAGAGTTCCTGCACCTGTTCGACGACAGGTGGGGCCAGCCAAGCCGCTGCGGCCAGCCGCGCCGCCATCAATGTGTTGGCGCACAGTGGACATTGACCTGTGACAGCAGCTTTCTTCGGCACGTGTCGATCCATGCAAAACGGCCCCACCGATTGCCGCACTCGCGGTCCGTCGGTGGGGCCGATTCGTCGTTACATCGTTGGCATGTTGCCCTGCTTGCCGGCGAAGGTCAAGCCGGGCTAGCTTTTCTATTCGCCCCAACCCGCCTCAGCCACTGCCTGGGCCAACTGGCGTACTCGTGTTCGGAATGAATGGAGCCACCGGCTGGATCGGACTTTGGTTACCAAACATGTACTTGATCGGAAAAGGCGGCTTGCCAACGAGTTTCCCGCTCTCGTACCTCGTACTCGGGAACGAACTCGGCGACGGCAA
>JANLTA010000838.1:0-4677 GCA_031362705.1 Gemmataceae bacterium
CCAATTCTTGCCACTTTCCAGCGTGACCCAGGCGCAAAACTCGAAGTGCCGCGAACGCATGACATTGGCGGCCTTGAACAAGTACTCGGCACGCTTGGCGGGATCCACGTCACGCCAAGTGTCGAAGGCCTTCTTGGCGGCTTCAATGGTTTGTTTCGCTTGTTCCGCAGTCGCCTGACCAGCCTTGCCGATGACTTGGTTGGTCCGCGAGGGATTGACCGACGTGATCCAGTTCTTGGTTTCGACCCGCTTGCCGGCGACAACTAGCGGATACGATTTCCCAAGTTGCGCTTCCACCGCTTTGAGGCCGGCGAGCATAGCATGGCGTTTTGTTTCATCGGAGAAATCGACGAGCGGCTCGTTGACAAAATCGGGCTGGATCAACGCTGTATTATTCTTGTGCTCAGTCGCTTTGGTTGTCGGGTTCACGAGTAGTTGATCCTCAGGCGTTTGATCGGTGAAGCTGGCCCGCAAGAATGATTCGTTGGACGTGTTTTCCAGTAGCCGGCGCACGAGGTAAGCCATGCCCGGCAGCAATTGACCATACGGCGTGTACATCCGCACGCGCTGGCCAAGCGATACCAGCGCCCCGGCAATAGCGTCGGCCATGCCGAACAGTGCTTGAAACTCGAAGCCACGCAACGGCACATCAAGTTCATCGGCGACGGCCAGGGCATGGGCAACGCTACGAACGTTGTGGCTGGCAAATGCCGGGCGAAGCGTCTTGTAGTTCTCCAGCAGAAACCGCGTCATGCGTTCATAGCACGCATCCGTCTCCCACTTCTCCTCATACACCGGCACCGGCCAGCCGTACATCTTGCAGGTGATCGTCTCGTAATCCCAGTAAGCACCTTTGACCAGCCGTATCCAAACCGGCGTGCCGCGTTTCTGCGCCCACTTCAGCATCGTGGCTAAGTCGCCAGGCGTGTCTTTCAGATAAGCCTGAATGGCGATGCCAACATCGGGCCAATCGGCGAACTCTGGCTCGGTCAGGATTTCCTGGAAGATCCGTAGCGTCGTGTTCTTGTACGACGACTGCTCCATATCGAAGTTGGCAAACGCCCCAAGCCGCTTGGCCATGCGCAGAATTGGCCGCAATCGGTCGCGCACCGCCGTACTCGTCTGTTCCGGTGCGATGGGATCGAACTGACTATACAGTGACGACAACTTGATCGAGACATTGACCCGAGGAATGTTGCCGAACGGATCCGAATCGATGCGCTCCACCGGCGACCAGGTTGACGCTGCATGACATAAGCCATCCAGCAAATCGAAATACTGCCCCTGATACTGGACGGCCTCTTCCTCCGTAATCGTCGCTTCGCCCAACAGGTCGATGGTGAATGCCAACGACCGCTTACGCAGCTTCTGAATCGCCGCGATGGCTTCCGGCACATTGGAGCCGGCAATGAACCGGCGGGCCATGCGCTTGGAATTGGTATCAGCTGCCCACGCGACGACCTTGCTGCCGACCCCGTTGCGCGGAATCATCTTCACGCCGAGCTTGCCCCACCATGGCAAATGCGGAGCGGCCTCGCTCATGTACTCGCGCAGGTGGCCACTGACTTCGGCGGGATCACGCAGATTCGGCAGCGCATCGATAAAGCGGAAGAGTTGAATCTTCACTGCCTCGTCGCTCATCGATGCCTGCATCAGTTGGTCGTCGAGCCACGCTGGCGAAAAGACCATCGGCCCCCGGCGATCAAGCCGGGCGAAGATCTCTTTCCCATAGGCGCGGATGCGTTGCTCGGTGTCGGACGCCGTCGGCATGAAAAACCCGGGGGTGACAGACTCGTGGAAGGTGTATTTTAGCAAACGCAGCCGGTTAGCCCAACTGCCGTGATCGGCAGGTAACTACCGGTTTCTCACGGATGCGAAAAGCTGACAAACGCTTGTGGGGTCGAGGAATCGCCGTTCTCTGTCTGGTTCGACAAAGTAGATGACGCCATCGCGAACTGCCATCGCTTCCGGATGGATGACACGAAGCAGTTCGCCAGTGATCAACTCAACGGTGAATGACTTGAAGGGTCTGCGCCCACAAAATCGGCCCAGAACCAACTCAAAAGTAACGGTGTGCAAGGCCTATGGTCAGTTAAAGAGTTCCGGGACTGCATCGTAGATTCTCACGATTTCTTCGCATTCAAAGTCAATTGGCTCGCCCTGTGCGTTAATAAAACCGCCGGCTCCGCCATCAAAGGCGACCGCCTCCGGGTCATCAATTTCGATACGCTCACCGTTGATCAGCTCAATAACATACGGCTTCTTGGGAACGGCCCACCGGCGAGTGCGCAGTTCCGATTCCATCTCTTCGCGCTGCATGTCTGTTCCTCCAATGCCGCATAGCATTCTACCCAAGGTGATTAGAGACTGCAATTGTCGCTGTCATGAACCTCTGTCGCGATTGCGATCTGAAACACATTCACCGCATTTTCGGTATTCCTGACAACGTCCTTTACAAGCGCCTGCGCTTGACGGGGGCGACTTTTCGCCTTACTGTGGACTGCGAAGCGGGTTACGGCAATCTGTGGCCCGACAACAATCTGTTGGAGCAAATGCAATGGTTCGAAGATTCCTGGCGGCGACCCTGTCGCTTGCCCTGCTTGGCACCACTATCAATGCGGCCGACCCGCCGGCCAAGAAGGGCAAAGTCACCGGACCGGTGATCGCACATATCAAGCTCGCCGGCAGCCTGGATGAAGGCGCGGCTGCGACACCCGATCCGTTTTTTGGCGGTGGCAGCGAGACGTTCCGCACCAAGCTCGACCGCATTGCCAAGGCCAAGAAGGATGAGAACGTCAAAGCTCTTTACCTTGAGTTCGGCGGCATTGCGGCCGGATTCGGCAAAGTCGATGAACTGCGACGTGCTTTAGCCGACTTCAAGTCGTCCGGCAAGAAAGTGTTTTGCTATGCCGAAGACTACAGCGGCAAGGACTTCCTCGTCGCGTTGATGGGCGACATGATTGCCACGCCGGAATCCGGTGGCGTCGATATCCACGGCATGAGGGCCGAGATCACCTTCTATAAGGACATGTTCGAGAAGCTCAACATCAAAGCCGACTTCCTGCAGATGGGCGACTTCAAAGGTGCGGCCGAGCCGTACACCCGCTCCGGCATGAGTCCCGAATTCCGCAAGAACTACGAATCGATCATCGACGACTTCTTCCAGAAGAGTTATGTCGAGACCATCGCCAACAGCCGGCCTGACAAGAAGTGGAATGTCGAAAGTGTACGCAAGCTCATCGACCATGGCATGTACACCGCCAAGGGCGCGGTGGCGGCCGGCCTCGTTGATCGGCTCGCTTACCCCGAAGAGTTCGTTGAACTCATGAAGGGCGAAGTCAAGAACGCCGAAGGTCTGAAGGTCGCCAAGAACTACGGCGTGGTCAAAGGCGAGGACGTGGACTTCTCCAATCCGTTCGCTGTGTTTAAGTTGCTTACGCCGCCGAAACCGAAAGTCAGCAAAGAGCCGAAGGTCGCCGTGATCTACGCCGTCGGCGCGATTGAGACCGGCAAGGGCGGCGGCAACCCGCTCATGGGTGGCGACGCCGTCGGTTCCACGACGATGGTCGAAGCAATCCACGAAGCAGAAAAAGATGACACGGTGAAAGCCATCGTGCTGCGTGTCGATAGCCCCGGCGGCTCGGCATTGGCCAGCGACTTAATCTGGAAAGCCCTGGTTTCGTGCAAAAAACCCGTCATTGCCAGCATGGGCGACGTGGCCGCCAGCGGCGGTTATTACATCAGCATGGGTTGCCAGAAGATTTATGCCGAGCCGGGCACACTCACCGGGTCTATCGGCGTGGTCGGCGGCAAGATCGTGACCGGCGGCCTGATGAACTGGGCCGGCTTGAAGACGGATGTCATCGCTCGCGGAGCCAACTCCGGCATCGCGTCAACCAACGAAGCGTGGAGCGAAGGCGAACGCAAAGTGGTCCGAGAATCGATGCAGGAGATTTACGACATGTTCCTCGACAAGTCGCTCGCCGGCCGCAAGCGTGCTGGCGTGTCCATGTCGCGCGAACAACTTCTGACGCTTGCCGGTGGTCGGGTTCACACGGGTCGCCAGGCGAAAGCCAACGGACTGATCGACGAGTTGGGCACGCTGGATGATGCCATTGAAGCCGCCAAGAAGATGGCCGGCGTTGAAGGCAAGGACATGGAAATCCTGACATTGCCCCGACATCGCAACTTCTTCGAGAAGCTTGCCGACGGCGGTGCCGATGCAAGGTTGCCGAGCGTCGCCGCCGAGTTGCTCAAGAACTTCGGAACAGTGCCGACGCACCTGCGTCACGCCGAAACCATCCTCCGCCTGCAAAAAGACCGCGTATGGCTGATGCAGCCAGTGGCGGTGGAGATCAAGTAACGACAGATTGGTTGGACACCTCGAAGAACGCGGCGACGACTGGATAACGGTCGCTTGCCGCGTTCTTCGTGTGTTTCGTACCATCAATCGTGTAGGGACGTCTCACCATGCCGCGACGCCAACTTGAATTGTGGACCATCGACGACGCGATTGCCGAACTGGATCGATTGGAGAAATCCGGTTGCGAGTCGCTAGGCAATTGGGACTTCGCCCAGGTCTGCAACCACCTGGCGTTTTTCACGGAAGGTGCGCTCGACGGCCACAAGTTCAAGGTGCCGTGGGTGTTCAAAGCACTGTTCGGAAGAATGGTGTTG
>JANLTA010000343.1:0-1630 GCA_031362705.1 Gemmataceae bacterium
GCTTTGAAGCACGGCACGTGGATCATCCGCCCGCTCCTCGTCGCGACGACAAGTGCGGCGGCGATCAAGCTGCTGATGGCGTGGTAGTCGCTACACCGGCGACCGCTCTACACCCGTTGGCGGCGGGCCCATTTGGTCGAGCGCGTCATTCTCGGCGTCGGTAAAAATACGCGAGCGCGTGAGAAACCTAACCCCCTCTGGCGCCTCGACGGAAAAGCCCGAACCGCGCCCCGGCACGACGTCGATAATGAGATGCGTGTGCTGCCAGTATTCGAACTGGGACTTACCCATGTAAAAGGGCTGGCCGCCGATCTCCCCCATGTAGACATCTTGCGCGCCAACTTTGAATTCGCCGCGCGGATAGCACATGGGCGCCGAGCCATCGCAGCATCCGCCTGATTGGTGAAACAGAAGCGGGCCATGCAGGATCTGCAGTTTCGTGAGCAGGGCCAGCGTCTCGGGCGTTGCCGTCACGCGATCAACCAAGGCGGTCTCCTCCTCAGTCCCGGATGTATTCCGCGGCCGGTATGACAATCGCGAACATGTCGGCCAGTGCCGTCAAAGCGCCATCGTGGACTTGCTGCGCCGTGAGTGAACCACCGATCGGGTTGGGCAGCGACCGCGTTGCCGTGGCGCTTGCAACGACGGTCGGCTTATAGCCGTGATTGAAAGCCGCGCGCGCCGTTGAATTAACGCACACATGTGTCATGAACCCGGCGATCACAAGATTAGACCGGCCGAACTTTATCAATTCGGCATTCAATCCCGTCTTTTCAAAAGAGCTTGGGTAGGTCTTGGTGATCACGATCTCGCCGACTTGCGGGGCCACCTCTTCGGAAATCTGGCCGATGCGGGCCTTCACGTCGTAAGGCGTTCCAGCAACCGCATCGTGCTGAACATGGATAATGGGGGCACCCGTATCGCGTGCGCGCTTGAGCAGCCTGGCGCATTCTTTGAGTGCAGGCTCCACGCCTTCCAGCTGCATGACACCTTCGCGATACGTGTTCTGACAGTCGATAAGAATGAGGATCGACTTTGATAATTGCTCGGGCTGTGTCGGCATCGCCAGGAGCGAGCGTAGGGTTGGCCGGACGGACATTCTCTTGCTTCCTCATTGTCTCAGATGTGGAAAAATCACCGGGCACCACATGGTGCCCGGTGACCTCAAACGGCGTCAATACTTAGAAGAACCCGAGTGCCTTCGGGCTGTAGCTGACCAGCATGTTTTTCGTCTGCTGATAGTGATCGAGCATCATCTTGTGGTTCTCGCGGCCGATGCCCGACTGCTTGTAACCGCCGAACGTCGCGTGAGCCGGATAGAGGTGGTAGCAGTTGGTCCAAACGCGCCCCGCCTGGATCTCGCGGCCGAAGCGATACGCGCGCGTGCCGTTACGGCTCCACACGCCAGCGCCAAGACCGTAGAGCGTGTCGTTGGCGATCGCGAGAGCTTCTTCCGGCGTGTCGAACGTCGTGACCGAAACGACGGGTCCAAAGATTTCTTCCTGGAACACCCGCATCTTGTTGTTGCCTTCGAGAACCGTTGGCTCGACATAGTAGCCGTTGGCCAATTCGCCGCCATGACGCGTGCGTTGGCCACCAGTCAGAACGCGGGCGCCCTCGCTCTTTCCGA
>JANLTA010000857.1:0-14215 GCA_031362705.1 Gemmataceae bacterium
GCGATGTTGTTGGCATCGGCGTTGGCGACGAAGAGCATCTCGCCATCGGGCGACAACGTGAGGCTTGCCGGTGTGTTGCCGCTTGGTCCCTGTGGGTGCAATGCGCAATTCAACGTTTGCAGTGGTTTACCTGTAGTGGGATCAAGAACACTGACCATCGTCGAGTTCGCACAGGCGACGTAAAGCGCCTTACCGTCGGCACGGAGGGCCATTTCCGTCGGATGCGATGCCGTGGGCCAGCGATCCGTGACTTTGAGCGTAGTGACATCGATCACGGCCACTGAGGCGTGTGCCCACAACGACACGAATAGTCGTTTGCCACTCGGCTCCGGCAACACCGCATAGGGGAATGCACCGTCCTTGGAACCGGGCAGTGGGTCCGATTCGTTGTCGCGAAATGCCGGGCCGGGCAGATCACCATCCCTGGGCGGCGGGCCGAAGGCGACGCGCCGCGGCTCGCCTGTACCATCAGCTGCGAGTACGGCAATTGAATTACCCAATAATCCTGTCGCATACAGGTTCTTGCCATCCGGACTGGTTGCGATGCCGCTGACGACGAATTTGTCTTTCGCAGCCGCGACGCGCAATGTACGTGGCCTGAACAACATACCATCGGCACAATCGTAGGCGTGAATTGTCTCGTATTCGCCACCGCTGGCGTACAGCGTCTTGCCGTCGGGCGAAAACGTAAGTCCGTAAAACGCCTGATCAACAATTGTCCGTGACGTTGTGCGCACGCGATTGCCCACTAACGACATCATGACAATCTCGTGTTCCCGATATCCGCAATGCAACACTGCAAGATGCTTGCCATCGGGGTGAATTTCGATGTGCACCGGAAAGTCGCCGATTTCTGTCTGCGAACCAGCTGGTCGCAAGCGCCATTGATTCGGCAGCTGCACAAAACCATCGGACAACACGCCGGGTAACACGCGATTGGCCGTGACAACTGTCGCCGACGGTCGATCCTGGCCAATGGTCAGCGACGTCGTCAATGCAATCAAGCCAATCGCGAATAACGCAAATGCGGTTCCGGCACGTTGCATGGATTGATGTCCTTGAGATTTCGACATTATGTTGAGTGAACGACCCCGCGACTGTGAAGTAATCGCGAACTGTCGCTATCACGCCGCCGCCCCAACTTCCGCGGGGATTTCACTCGTCTCATCGGAAGCAAAGTATGCATCGTCGGCATCGCCCATCAGGCCATCTTTCAACCAGGTGTTCCAGCCGAGTCGCGGGCCAAGCACATCGCGCCCGCCTTCAACCATTTCCAGTTCTGGCACGGCCTCACCCTTCAAGATCAGCTGTATCTCGAAATCAAATTCCGGGCCGACGTAAAGTCGAATCATCTGGCACAACAGAAAGAACGTCTTGCGCCTTGGACGGGGCGAGCGATCTGGCATCAACTCTTGATATGTCGATAAATCGAGAGGGCCGATGCGCACACGGAAACTGCTGACAACATCCCAAACGCGCTCGCCCGCCACGACATTCAGGCCGAGTTCAATGTTGCCGTCCTCGTTGAGACTCGATTGTTGCTCGGGCGGCACATCCAGCCATTGGCCGCTGAACTGTTGCACTTGAACCGGTAAGCTAAACAAGTCCGACACGATGGCCGCAAGTGATCGTGCGTTGCGCGGCCGCTGCGCAAACAAGCCGGCATAATAGAGGATCGCCAGATCGTCGATGTTGACCAGGCGCTGTTTATCGATGACTTCGTCTTGAAAGTCACCGGGATGCGTGGCCAACCGCACCGCCACCTGCACGCGATTTCGCAGCGCCGGCGGCCCTAAACCGACAAGATTGTAGAGCGACAGCGTAAACGGGTCAGGTTCGGTTCGCTGAGCTTGTAACGCGATGCTGACCTGCATCGTGTTGCCGCCGCCCGGCAGCCCGCCCTCCGCCAACATCCGCGCCCGCATGTAGCGCACGAACGGTACCGTGCAGCGGTACTTTTCCCATGAACGATAAAAAAGGGCGATGAGCCGATGGTTAAACAGGTCGAGCCAGTCTCGCAGCGCAAATTTCTCATCGCCTCGACCGCGCTCCATCAGGCGCATGATCGACATGGTGTAATGAACGGGCAAAGCACCGTCAGGACCGAACAGCCCGCCAAACGCTACCGTCATCGAAGGAGGCTGCATCGGCCGACCGGTTACGGCGACGGCCTTATCCAATGAAAAGATCGAACTCGGCGGAAAGTTCAGCGAGGGCAGGGACCGCAAGCGAACTGCCTCCCGATCCGGTGGCCCCTGCCCACCAATCGCCAATCGCGATGGCTCGGTGCGCTCGAGAATCTGTACCGCCTGGAAGAAATCAAACTCGTACGGTCGTTCGTACAACTCTTCAATGAGAGATTTGCCGCGTATCACACCAGCACCTGCTCTCCCGCGCGAGGCGGCCAGGTCCAGGCATCGGTGTCTTTACGTGTGGTCCGCGCGGTGAGTTGCGTAAACGAGTTGATTGATACGTAGAGCGCCAGGAAGCGCTCCAGCACGCTGGCGAATAGGAATCCGCCCACCCCGGCGTATTTCTCATCGTCCAATTCGATATCGACGGCCACGCCTCGCGCATATCCGCCGGCGGTTTGCGACCCGGTAAATTGCACGGTCCGTTTGCTGCGAACCGTCAACAAGCCATCCACGACTTGCGCGGCCACGGCCGACAATTGCGGATCGTGTCGTGGATCGGCGAAATCGTAGAGCCGGAGATACTCCTGTATCGCCAGTTTGCCTTGTTCGGCATCCGCCAACGAAAGTTGATTGAGATTCAGGTGCGACAACAACCGCCAATGCGCTTGGCGGCGTAGCGGTGGCCGCAGCGTCGGCGTGGGTGGTCGTAAGCAGCGAATCGTCACTGGTGCGGCATTTTGCAATTGAAATTGCAGTTCTTCACCCGCTTCGCGCAACAGGCGTGGCATGTCGCGGTTCAAGCACGTCGTTTGCACAGTCACGGTTAGGTCCGCGGGCCGTAACGGATCCATAGCTAAATCGACGAGCCGCAATGCCACATCGGTGCCGACCGAGGAATCGAGGTCGGGCCGACCATCGACGCGCTGTTTCACCCGGGCAGTGCGGTTCACGGCCCAATACGGTGGCCCGGTGTTGGCGCTACCATGTCGAAACGAATAGAACGGCCGATAGTCTACGCTTTCACCCGTCGACAGGTCCAATTGTGCCACGGTATCGACGGAGTAAATCTCGAAACCATTCGGCGCGTGAACGTCCGGTTCAATCGGGTACTCAGTTCGTCGATGTGTCAACTTGAAACCTTCGACCGTCTTGGAAAACAAATTTATCGCTGGAGAACAACCTGGTACGAACGTCTGTTTGGATACTCCCTGGACCATGCCATCGCGCGGCGGCTTTGTGAAATAGAACACTACGTCGACGGTCTTGCCCGCTAGGCCATTGGCTCGGGCTTTCGACCAGCCGAATAGGTCGAGAAACGAGAACCGCGCTGGATACGCGAAAAACTCTGTCAACAATTGATAGCCAGCGAATGACTGTTTCGGATACGGTAGCAACGCATCGTCCGGCTCGAAGCCCACAGGCCGAACCGCTTCGTTTGCCGTCAACCGCGTCGGCGGCAAGCGGCGATTTTCGGGAAGCACGACGACCAATTTCAACTCTGAAAGCAACATCTCATATAGACCGACAGTCAGTTGCGAATCGCCCAAAAGATAGAAACGCAACGCTTCCAGCGCCATCTCTTCCAGCGGCAATGCACCGGTACACTTCAGCTTCAACCGCAAATACGACCGCACATATTGGCGAACATCTTCGGGTGGTTCCAAGCCCGGCGGGTACGGCGGCTCGCGGAACTTGGCTTCCATGACCTCAATGGGCCAAAGCGTGGTGGCGGCACCGGTGCGATACCGGCACACGACGTTTTCGATCGGCGGCGTAACCAACGGTGAATGAGCTGGCAGGGTAAAGCCCTTCGGCCCATCTGCCGCACCGGGAATCAGAGTGAATTGCAGAATCGTCATCGATGGCAGCGGTGCGAGGTAGTGCGGATACAGCACCTGCAACATCGCATCGGTGAGTTCAGGAAACTCATCATCAAGTTTGACCTGAGTATTTGCCGTCAATAACGCGAATGATTCAATCATCCGCTCGACGTGCGGATCAGCGCTTTGGGCGGTGGCGTCGAGCGACAGCCGGCCGGCCACTCGTGGATAGCGTGCTTTGAAGTCCAACGCCAACTGGCGAATGAACGTCAATTCCCGGTCGTAGTAACTGAAGAGCCGTTCGCTTGAGTTCATGTGCCGGCTCCATGCTCGCCTTCGATACGATGTCGGCCCTGAGTCAATTCCAGGACTGTCTCAAAAGTCACTGGCGGGCACGGGTCCATGCGCAGCTTGGCCGCGATGTGAAAGTAAACCGCCGAGTGGCGATACTCTCCCTTCATCGCCTCCTTCATTTTGCTGGCGTCCTTCATCACGACTTCTATGTCCGTGAGCCGCGGCTCGAATTGCGCCACAGCCTCGGCAATTTGACGGCCAATTTCCGCGCGATCGCCGCTGGAAAGTGAGCCGAGATTCGCGAAGTCCGGCAACCCAAAGCCAATGACGGATTTCTTGACTTGGTGCAGGTCTTCGATTCCAAGTTCTTCAAAGGATGGTCTGCGGGTGCTCAATATGTCTTCGAGATCGCGGCGCACCACTGTCATCAATTGTGTTTCGGTATAGCCGCGGCGATCCGATGATCCCATGGAGTCAGGATCTGTCAGACGATCGAAAATTGACGGCTGAAAACCGTCAGTAAGATCATGCTCGGCCATGAAACTGATTTTCGGCAATTGCCGCAAAAGAAACAAGTGGTCGGCCACGGGACGTGGCCGACAAACGTGGTTATTGCATTCTCGTCAAGACAATACACGGTCAACCAGTCGTGCTTGTCGTCAGCTCATGAGTCGCACTGGGTCCGACGATCTTATTGCCTTCCTGCCCCTGCTCGGTATAGTCTTCGGTGAACTTCTGAAATGAGATGGTCACCTCTTCAATCGCCCGTTCGTCGTCGTGGGCGACGGTCCGATTGATCCTGGCCACGGTGCCCTTCTCGAATTTGATGACGGTAAACTCGACTGGGGCACCGCTCTTAATGCCCATTTTTCGACACGTGAACAGGGCTTCGACGATTCGTTCGTTGCTGCAAAGCGCCGCGACCAATATGGGCGATGATTTGTCAATTGGCTTTCTAAAAGTAAAGTTCTGAATCTGGACGGAAGCGCCTTTCCCACCGGAGTAGTTGGCGACTGCACCTGTCATCCCCCAATTCCACGAAATGACTTCGATTTCATCCGCGTGGACTTTGTCGCGGGCTTCGCCTTTAATGATCCCGCTCTTATCGCCCTTCATTTTTATGAACATGTCGACTGCCATGACCATCTCCCGATGCGCGACTACAGCTTGCAATTGGCCGCGATGTCAAAACCGCCGGCGAATTTGTCGCCGGCTCCGCCTTTGGCGGTCTGTACGGTGTACTGTACCTCAAACTTGGCGAAGTTGAGAGTTGCATTTTCGATCAACCGATCATCACCGACCGCCGCTCCGCCAGTTTGGTAGCTGGTGACAATCAGGTCCAAGAACTTGATGATGAGATATTCGAGCGGACTACCGCCGGCCTTGCGAACAGTAAGAATCGCCTCGGCGATGTGCTTGCCGTTGCAGCAAAACAATGCCAGGTCCGGCGAAGCTTTGCTGACGTACATGCTGAACGAGAAATCCTGTACGTTGCATTTGCCCGAACCGGCACCGCTGCCAGTCTGGGCCGAGCCGGAATTGCTGATTCCCCAGCCCCAGGTCAGCAAATCGATCTCACCCCCGTGCTTCGTGTCGCGGGACTCGCCGACGATGCCGGCGATTTTGAGAAACATGTCCATCGCCATGGAATGCATCTCCGCGAAAAGAAGCTAAACGGGGGTGAGACCGAACGCGGGAATCAGATCTTGATGTTGTTGGCGATGTCCCAGCCCATCGTCGGGGTCGCACCTGCGGTGCCCGTGGCCGTTTGTTCCTTGTAGTCGACCTTAACGCGTGCGAAATTGACCGTCACGTTTTCGGTCAGACGATCTTCACCACCGGAACCGCCGGTCGATACGCTGGTGATGATCAAGTCTTCCATCGTGATGATGAGGTATTCGAGCGGGGTAGTTCCGGCTTTACGAACGGTCAGGATGGCCTTGTCATAGTGCTGGCCGTTGCACGCTGCCAACATGAGATCGGGCGAACCCTTGTCGATGTACTTGGTGAAGCTGAGATCCTGGACGTTGCACTTGCCGGCACCCGCTCCGCCACCCGTTTGGGCGCTGCCGCTGTTGCTGATGCCCCAGCTCCAAGCCAGGCACTCGAACTCGCCCGCATGGCTGGGTTTATTGCCATCTTTTGCTTCGCCAGCGATCGCACCGATTTTCACGAACATGTCCATCGCCATTGCCGTATCCTCCGAGGGTTGCGGGTGCTGGAAAGATTCCGCCCGCGGTGTGTCGGCCGAATGGGTTCCGGGCGACCACCGCCCCTCTTCCCTTCCCCCCGCCGTTGGGGTTGTTGCTTACTACACCCTTACCTACGAGCCGGCCGGTGGAGTGGATTTCATTTTCCCGAAAAAAGTGGCACACGGTTTTGAAAGCTACGCGTGACCGTAACCTCCGACAATCATGTACAACGGTATCAAGTGATCTCCGTGACCCATCGGACACCGAACATGCTGTTGATGCTAGCGACGCGCAATCGAAAAAAACGTCAGGAAATCGTGGACATTCTGGGTGATTTGCCGCTGGAGTTCGGCGACCTGCTGCAACGGTCGGATGTACCCGAAGTGGATGAGACCGGCACGACATTTGAAGAAAATGCCCGCCTAAAAGCCACGCAAGTGGCTCGCGCCACCAATGCCTGGACACTCGGCGAAGACTCCGGATTGGTCGTCCCGGCACTTAACGGCCAGCCTGGTGTCTATTCGGCGCGGTACGCTGGTGAACCAGCCAACGACGACGCCAATAACACCAAGCTGCTGGCCGAGTTAGAGACGCTGCCGGACGAAAAACGCTCTGCCTACTACATTTGCACAGCGGCACTCAGCGATCCAACTGGCAATGTTCGCGTCGTCGTCGAAGGTCGCTGCCACGGCGTCATTCTTAGACTACACCGCGGCACCGGTGGCTTCGGCTATGACCCGCTGTTTCTCATTCCCGAATTTCATCAATCGTTCGGTGAGCTGAGCGCAAGAGTCAAACATGCACTGTCACATCGCGCGCGAGCGTTGGCGAAACTGCGGCCGGAACTGCTGGCCTTGATATCAACCCTAGGTTAGCCGTGGATCATCCCAGCCATAACGCTGTTTCAACGCCAACAACTCTGCGACTTGAACCTTTGTCAGCGATTTGATCGGACCAATTGCTTTGCAATTGAGAAGAAGCCGGCAATAGCCATCGAGAATCTCCGTGGCAAACCACGCGCGCTCCAACGTCAGACCCCACGTAACGCTACCATGATTGGCCAGCAAGATAGCCGTGGTGCGATCAAGGTACGGCACCACGGCATCGGCTAACTTTTGCGTCCCGGTCAATTCATAGGGCACCATCGGCACTGGACCTAGAAACAAGTCCAACTCCGGATGTGCGCCCAGCGGCACCTCCGTGTGCGTAACCGCGAACGCGGTGGCATGAGGTGGATGCGAATGGATGACGGCCTCCACATCCGGTCGATGCTTGTACACGCTGAGGTGAACTAGGATCTCACTGGTTCGTGATTTTGAACCAGCTTTCTGTCGGCCTTCCATATCGACAATGGCCAAATCGTCGGGCGACATGTAGCCTTTGGACACCATCGTTGGCGAACAAAGCACGGCATCCGGCCCGATGCGTACGGAAATGTTGCCCTCGCTGCCGGCCACGAGGCCGCGGGTATAAAGCCGCCGGCCGATCTCGCAGATTTCCTGTCGGAGTTCACGTTCCAGCATGGCCGCTCCCGCAGACTGGCAATTGCCGCCCGGCGTGTCCCGAGGCGTCTGGGACTATGCCCACGATTCTACGGTCGCGGACGGGTATGACGCCGACTTGGCTGGCACGCCGCTCCTGGAAGCCGACCTCCGGTTCGTGATACGCCATTTGCAACGATCAAGCCGCGTGCTGGATCTCGGCTGCGGCACCGGCCGGGCCGCGATCGCGCTGGCCCAGGCCGGACATCAAGTAGTCGGCGTGGATTTGTCGCCATCCATGTTGGAAATTGCTCGTCGAAAAGCCAAAGATGTGGCCATCGAATTGTTGTGCGGCAATATCGTGGATTTGTCGATGCTGCGAGATCATTCGTTTGACGCGGCCATTTGTCTTTTCAGCACGCTTGGCATGATCGCCGGGCCGGACGCCAAGCAGCAAGTCCTGAGCGAAGCGTTTCGCGTGTTGAGGCCCCGCGGCAAATTGCTGTTGCATGTGCATCAACTCGGGCATCACCTAACGACCAAAGGGGGCCGTGGGTTGTTGATACGTGATGTGTTTCGCCGCTTGACCAAACGAGACAATGCCGGTGATTTTTCGATGCCCGCCAGGCCCGGCTCACCAGCGTGGACCATGCATGTGTTCACACGGGCCGAGATTGTCAACATGCTTCGCCGCGCTGGCTTAGTTGTCGATGAGATACTGGCGCTGGGAATCGATGGTCAGCGCTGTGTTCCGGCTTGGCGTGCTTACGGCTTACTGGTTGCGGCCCGGAAGCCGGGCAACTAAGTTAAGAGCATGAGCGAGGCCCGATTGATCCCGGCCGACGGCGGTGAACCGATCGAGCTGACGCGCGATGTCACCATCGTCGGCCGCAAGGACGAATGCGACGTATCCATCGACCACAAGAGCATCTCAAAGCAACACTGTGTGCTCGTCAAGACGCATGGCCTTGTATTTGTCCGCGACCTTGGTAGCACCAATGGAACACGAGTCAACGGTCAACGGGTACGACGTGGTGCTATGGTTCCCAACGATGAGATTGCATTCGCTGCCAGAAAGTTTCGATTGGTCTTCGGTCATCCGGCACCCGAGCCAAATGATGTCACGCAGGCGATGAAAGCTGGCGAATTGGCTGACTTTATCAAAGCCGCAGACGCTCAGGAACCGGACACGCCGGCTCCGCCGATTCCAAAAATTGAAGTCCACCTGCACGATTTACCGGACGTCTACATGGACGAGCCAATCAAATCATGAAGCTGCGTTGGCCCGCCGTTGCCTTCGATCTCGACGGCTTGTTGCTGGACTCGGAACCGTTTTTCCTCGAAGCGGCTCGGCGACTCCTGGCCAAACGAAACATCGCTTTCGACCCGACGTTCATGCACCGCATCATGGGAATGCCGGGCCGCGATTCGCTGCCGCTTTTTCGCACGCATTTCGACATCGCTGATACAATCGAAGCGCTCAGTGCTGACTATCGCTTTCATTTCATCGACGCGTTGGCCGGCCAACAGATCGCGCTGCAACCCGGCGCACGAAAGTGGATTGAAAACTTGCACGCCGCCGGCACGCCAATCGCGCTCGCCACATCATCGAGCCGGCCATATGTGGATAGGGTTTTTGCGCCGCATCAACTTATGTCGAAGTTTCAACACATCCTGACATGTGAATCCGTAACCCACGGCAAGCCCGCGCCCGATGTGTACTTACTGGCCGCCGAGAAGCTAGGAGTCGCACCCGCCGACCTCCTGGTATTCGAAGACAGCCCCCACGGAGCGACAGCCGCCAAAGCCGCCGGCTGCACCTGCGTCGCCGTCCCGCAGTCCCACACCCCCCACGACAGAGTCGCAGCAGCCGACTTCATCGCAAGTTCGCTGAACTCAGAAGAATTGCTGGCCTGGGTGATCGCCCGCACAGCCTAAAAATGCCGGCGCGAGCCGGCCCCCCCCGTCCGCGCGGAGGCCGAAGCGCAGCGAGGAGTCGAGCTAGGAATGCCGGCACCGTGCCAGCCACTCGCCACACGACGAAACAATGCTCCCATCATGAAGCAACGTGGCCGCAATGGCCCGCGGTCAACGTGATGCACGCCGACGCCGAAGGAAAGCAAACGGAATCAACCTCCTCGCGAATTTTTCCAACGAGCGGCGGGGTTTATCCCCGCCGTCTTCACCGAGGGTTTATCCCCGCCGTCTTCACCGAGGGTTTATCCCCGCCGAAGTCTTCTTACACTACTATCATGCGACCCTTCGCTCTTCACATCACCTGGACCACCTACAGCACGTGGCTTCCTGGCGACGAGCGCGGCCACGTCTCCAACATCCTCCTGCCCGACGGCGACATCATCCATAAACACAACACGCCCGGCACTCCCTATGCCGCCGGCGACGACTTCACCCGGCAACAAGCGCGCGACCTCCAATCCGGCGACACCGTGTGGCTCACCGCCCCCCAAGCCTTATGCGCTTGCCAAGCATTGGCCGCCGCAACAGCAAAACGCGGTTGGCGGCTGGTCCGCGCCGCCGCGATGGCCAATCACATTCACAACGTGGTCATCGACTGCCCCAACGATGGACCATTGGTGCGCCGCATTCTCAAAGGAGTGAGCCAGGCCGCATTAAGTGATTTCGCCGGCCGCAATCAACGCTGGTTCACCGCCGGCGGAAGCGACCGCTACAAGAACGACGACGAGGCGATCAACAACGCAATCCAGTATGTGGCCGATCAGCCGTATCAACTGGCGCGAGTCATCGACAAAGTGGCTAGTCTCGCCCCGCCGGGATAAACCCGGCGGCTCTTCATCATTCTTCGTGACGAAGTCACCGAAGACGAGAACGAGCGGCGGGGTTCATCCCCGCCGAAGGCACTCGCCACACGACGAAACACCGCTCCCATAATGAAGCAGCCCGCCCGTGATAGCTCGCGGTCACCGTGGTGTACGCCGACGCCGAAGGAAAGCAAACGGAATCAACCTGATTGCGGCAAACAGTCTTCAACACTCACATTGCACTCTGACGAGCGCCAACGAGCGGCGGGGTTCACCCCCGACGAAGCCACTCGCCCCCCGACGAAACAATGCTCCAATCATGAAGCAACCTGGCCGTGATGGGTCGCGGTCAACGCGATGCACGCCGACGCCGAAGGAAAGCAAACGGAATCAACCTGATTGCGGCAATGGAACGACGATTAGCCGCTGGCCAATGACAGCCGCTGACACGTTGCCGCAATGTCGGGAGGCAGGCAGGCAGGCAGGCGGCGCATGCGTCATATTGACTGCGGTTTGTCGAACCGGACCGTGTTATTGCCGCCATCTGATCAGCTCTTGGCAACCAGCTCCTCACATCTGATGCCGTCTTTTCCATCTTGTTTGACCGCATACATCAGCTGGTCGGCCAAGCGCAACAGCTCGTCGATGGAGGCGGGTGGATCGATGCAGATCAGAACCCCGAAGCTGCACGATACCAGCCACTCACGCTGTCGCATCACCTCGAGCAAGCTCAACCGCAAGCGGCACGCTACCGTTTGTCCGTGCTCCTGTCCGGTTAGGGGTAGCAGCAGGGCGAACTCGTCCCCGCCAAGACGGGCGACGATGTCCGTTCCCCGGAGCTCGCGTTTGAGAGTAGCCACCACCTCCCGAAGCAAGGCATCGCCGGCTGAATGTCCCATTCGGTCATTGACGGACTTGAAGTTATCAAGGTCGGCGTAGATCACCGTGAAGGGGTGCCGGTAGCGCCGGCACCGGCCGATCTCCAGTTCGGCGAAGTCGCAAAATGCACGCTTGTTGAACGCCCCCGTCAAATAGTCGGTGCGGGCCAACGACTTCTCATGTTCGTGCGCCACACGTAGGGCCGACAACAACACGGTTACAATGAGAAAGACCACGAGGCGAGAGAATGTATTCCACGCGAAAATCCAGAGCTGACTGTGTGTCTCGCCCGCGGCAACGTTCGCCAGAAGCCATGTGCCGGCACACAGGATCGAAAAAATCACGCCCCAGCGCTGGCCGAGATGCCAGGCTACGAACGTGAGTGGTATCAGATAGATGAACGCAAAAAAGACCTCATGCCCAGTGAAGTAGTCGACCAAGCCGAACACGGGGATACTTATCAACCCAAGGACGAGCAACAGTGGCCGGGGCTGCCCGTCAAGGAAATGCAAAGCTTTCAAAACGACTTGTTGCATTCGAATCGACAGCCTTGCGTGAATGGCAAAACGGCCCAACGACCAAGTTCAGCAGCGGGACCGGCTGCAAGGGTAGTCTACCTCGAAACGGCGTAATGCTGGCCCCGTCTGCCACAACTTTTAGTTCGGCATGAACACCAAAGACCGCGCAATTCCAATGACTCCTATTGTTGCAGTGCTACTCCCTCTTCCGTGGCAGGCGCTTCCGCACGGCCATCCCTGCTAGTGTTTTTTCCGACCTGACGGAACGTGGCCGTCAGGCTCTCCCAATCAATTACGAGGCTCCCACCCGTAGCTTCGTGCTGCTTCTCCCACTTCATGAGGAGGTCGAGACAGGCGTGGTCGATATGTCCCAAGTCTTCGAAATGGACGTGAAGTTCGGTGTTCGGCGGAACGGCTTGAAGTGCCTGAGCCAGCTTCGGCAACCGTAAGAATGTGGCCGCACCTTCCAGGTACATATCGGTGCGGCTCTGCTCCTTGTTCCGCTCCATCCGGATTGTCAAGTGCGTGAAGCGGTAGACCAACTGCACCACGGCCAGGGCGAGTCCCATGACGATCCCGGTCAGCAGGTCGATCACCACGATCACGGCCAGAGTCACGAGGTACACCGCCACTTCCCCCTTCCCGTAATTTCCAAGCTCCCGCACGGCCTTGACGTTCACCAGCTTGCACCCCGTGTACACGAGGATCGCCGCCAAGCACGCCACGGGGATATTTCGTAGTACGAAGGTAAACACGACGGCGAACAGGAGCAACCAAAGCCCGTGAAGGATCGTGGAGAGCCGAGTGCGACCACCCGCTTGCACGTTCGCCCCACTTCGCACGATCACCCCCGTCAGGGGCAACACGCCCAACACCCCGCACAGCACATTGCCCGCACCTTGAGCGGCCAACTCCCGGTCGTACTTGGTGCGCGGAGCATGTTGCTGCATGGAGTCCACCGCCGTCGCTGTCAGAAGAGATTCCGCACTGGCGATGAAGGCCAACGTCAGTCCGGCGATCAGGATTGGGCGGTCGAACAGCCGGGCCAAGTCGCCCCATGCCGGTAGTGTGACGGCATCGGATAGCTTGTCAGGAACTTGGATGTCCTTCGGGTCCAGTCCGAACTGTTGCAGAATGACAGCAAGCACCGTCGCCACGGTCACGCCAACCAACGGTGCGGGCAGCACCTTTAACCGCTTGGGGGCGAACGACGACCAGCCGATGATGGTCAGGATCGTGACGATCCCCACCACAGCTGCGGGCTGGTGGGCGGGTTCCGACACTCCTTTCCATACGGCTTCGGGGATGGTCGCAAGGTTGATGATCCCGCCGTACTCCTTGCCGCTCCCCGGTGGTTTGTCGTCCACCATGACATGAAACTGAGCAGCGAGAATCAGGACGCCGATGCCAGCCAACATGCCTTGAATGATTGCGGGAGACACGGCACGGAACCACTGGCCCAAGCGAAGCACACCCGCAAGTAGCTGAACGACCCCGGCCACCATGACGATCAGGCCCAACGTCGCAAAGCCGTGTTCCAAGATGAGTTGCCCGACGATCACCGCCAACCCCGCTGCGGGGCCGGTGACTTGGAGCGTGCAACCGGCGAGAAAGCCCACCACCAACCCGCCGACAATGCCGGATATGATCCCCACCGCCGCCGCCTTTTCAGGCGGGACGCCGGACGCGATGGCGATGCCCATGCACAGCGGCAATGCCACGAGGAAGACAACGATGGAAGCCAGGAAATCCTGCCTCAGTGAGCCGAAGCGTCCTGTCGTGATGCCGATGGGCTTCGCGTTCTCCACGATCACTCCTTATTTCTTGGTGCGTCCTTGCGGACTGCCGATCAGGGAGTCCGGTGTCGGTGCGGTTGTTCAGATCGAATGAGCCGCCGTAAGCCGAGCGGGGGGAGGAACCGGGGCGGGCGGTACACCCATCAGGGGGTTGAACTGTCCGGGTTCCGGGTCGTATGCGAAGACCTGCCCGGTCTCGATCTTGTACACCCAGCCATGCAGCTTCAGTTTGCCGCCAGACAACCCCGCCGCGACGGCGGGATGGGTGCGCAGGTTCTCCATCTGAATGAGTACGTTTTCCTGAATGGTCACGTTCAGCA
>JANLTA010000890.1:0-5608 GCA_031362705.1 Gemmataceae bacterium
AAAGGATCGTCATCGACTCCAGCCATTGCCGTTCGCTCTGGATATCCTCGTCCGATAGACCACCTTCGCGATGAAGTTCGGCACGGACAGTCTTACCGCTGGCGATATCACGGGCGGTTACTTCGATTAAGCCATTGTCACGGCAACCGCACGTTACCTCCACCGGTGAACCGGCCGGCAATCCTGCAGGCAAGTCCTCGATCCAGCATTCGCCGACAGCGATGCAGGCGGCCGCTTGCCGGGCGTCACCCTGCATGATTTTGACCCGCACCTTTTCCTGACCATCGCGGGTTGTGCGATAAACCCGTGTCCCGCCTGCTGGCAATTGCGTATTTTTTGGGATCAACACGTCGTTGATACGGTCGCCCTGATGCCGGACCTCAACGCCGAGGCCATGAGCATTCACATGGATTTCAACAACGTCGCCAAACGCGTCGGCTTCCGTCTTTTCTTTTTTCAGGCGAGTCGCCCGAACGCCCGCATGGAGTGCCGCCCCGCGTGCTACAACCTCACTCACGGCCAAGCCCGTTTCGGGTTCTTTGCCGCTGAGGTCGCGCATCAATTGCCGGGTCATTGGCATGTGCGTCGAGCCGCCGACCAGTAATGCCCGATCCAACCCGTCCCATGTGATATCGGCATGGCGCATCGCTTCCTGCACGGTGAGCCGGGTGCGCGTCAGCAAATCCAGAGTCAGTGACTCGAACTCAATCCGGCTTAGCGGCACAGCCAGCGTCTGCCCAGCGTGGGAACAGGTCACAGTCGTTTGCGGCAGCTTGCTCAACGTGCGCTTCGCCCGCTCGGCCGCCGCATAAAGTAGTGAAAGCGATTTCGGGTCGTCCCGTGGATCGGTCCGAAACGTTGACATAAACGATTGTGCGACATGATCGACAATGCGCTGATCCCAATCGTGGCCGCCGAGCCGTACATCGCCGGCAATCGCAATGGTCTGAAAACGTTTCTTGTTCAGTTTCACAATGGTCACGTCGAACGTGCCGCCGCCGAGGTCGTACACCAGGATGTGCCGTTCGCGTTCCGGGTCTTTGACGTGCGTCAGTGCATATGTCAAAGCCGCCGCGCCGGGTTCGTCGAGAATGTCCAGCACTTCCAGCCCGGCAATTCGGCCAGCATCTTGGGTGGCTTTGCGGCGAGTGTCGTCGAAATAGGCCGGCACTGTGATAACGACCTGGCCAATGTCACCAAGCCGTTCGGTCGCATCGCGGGCGAGTTTCTTGAGCAACAATGCTGAAAGAGTTTCAGGCCGAAAGTTACGACCATGCACCGGATGGCCAAAGTCGGCATAACCCATGCGGCGTTTGAACAGCATGGCTACGTCGCCGGGAAACTCCTGCGCAACATCGAGCGCGGCCTGGCCAACGACAACAGTATCATCCGCAATGTAGACGGCGCTAGGCGTCAGAATGTCGCCATCGCGATTGGGAATTGTGATTGGTTTGCCATGCTCATCAAGCGTGGCAACCGCGCAAAACGTGGTTCCGAGATCAATCCCGAGCATGTCGGTCGAACTTATTTTCTGTTCGTCGGTCGAACCATCACCACCGCGCCGTTGTGGCCCGGGACCGCACCCTTCACCAACATCAGATGATTCTCAAGGTCGATCTTCACGACGGTGAGGTTGCGAACGGTGACGCGCTCGGCACCGTAACGGCCGGCCATGCGGATACCCTTCTTCGGTCGGCCCGATCCGCGGTTCGAAGCGTTGGACGACGAGCTGCCGCGCTGACGCCAGCCTTTTTTCACACCGTGCGTGTGTCGCAAGCCACCATAATTGTGTCGCTTGATCACGCCGCTGAAGCCACGGCCCTTGGTAGTGCCGATCACATCCACGAACTTTACGTCGGTGAACACATCATTGACGTTGAGCACCTTGCCGACTTCATGTTCGCTGGCCGCGTCGAGCCGCAGCTCGCGGATGTGCTTCTGCGGTTCGCAGTCGGCCTTCGGCAGGATCTCTTTGCCGGTAGCCTTTGCAGCTTTGCGTCGCTTGGATTCGAGCTTCTCGGCCACATGGCCCTGCTCGGCGCGATTGGCCCGTTTGCGTTTTTTATCGCCGAAGCCGATTTGCAGGGCGTCGTACCCATCACGCTTCACGGTTCGCACTTGCAGAACGGGACAAGGCCCAAGCTTAATCACCGTCACCGGTGCGGCCTTCTGCTGCTCATCGAAAACCTGGGTCATGCCTACCTTGACACCCAACAGTCCCATCGCCATGGCAAACCTCGCTCGCAAACGTCCTGATATCGCAAACAGTTATTATGCGAACCGATGAACCAATGGACAGGGCTTGGCGGAAAGATTGACCCGGAAACAGGTTGCGGCGACAACGACGCCTACTTAATCGTCAGAATCCGGTAAAGGCGATAATGCCCGTCCTCATATTGTTGTTGAAACCGTTCGCTTTGGATCGTGATCGTTGCCGGCACAATGACATGTGTCACGCCTTCATGCCCAATCTCGTCGGCCAAAGCCTCCCAATTCTCCTTGGAGTACCACAGCGCGCAACGCTGCAAGCGCCGATACCACTCTAAGACTTCCACGTCGGCATACGGAATCGATTTGAAATCAACGTAGATGGCCGCCCCCGTCGCCAATCGAAAGCGCTGAAAGTCAGGCGGGATACCTTCATTGCCCGGCTTCGGAGTAACAAACGTCAATGACTTTGAACCGCGCGGCCCAGCAATCAGGTCAGGAATTCGGATCGGCAACAGATATTCGTCGCCAGCGTGCCGATTCTTCGCCACGAACTCAATGACGCCGTCTTCCTCGTGATTGACGTAATAACCAACACCAGCAAACCAGATCCAAATCCCCGCGCCGGCTGCAACGATGCAAAGAATGACCGCCACTATCGTAGGGTGGGTCGAGGCTAGAGACCCACCACCGACAACGATGCCGCACAACCGATGTACGATCATTACTAGCGCCAGCGGCATCAATACTACCGACACTCGCCACGGGAACATCAGCTCAAGGATGCCGCCGCCGGTTGCTCCTGCCAAAACTGAGAAAAACACCGAACCCAATATCATAATTCCAATCGCTGCAAAGAGCGGTCGTCCGCGAAGCAGCCACCAACCAGCAACCATCGTGACAATTTGTGCAACAGCGATGATGTCCAGCCACCGATTAACTTGGCAATGATGCGGCAAGCGGAATTCAGCCAACAATCGGCGCGCGTTAAAGATTTCCGTCTCACTGGGGAGGAAGTCATTCAAGTAGGCCAACACGGGGATCACACTGGCCAAAGCGATTGCGCCACACAACAGAGCGGCACGATGCCGTCGGCACAAGTTCAATTCAATGATGTAGCCACAAACAAAAATTGCCGCAGACAACAAATACGTGGGAGCGATCACCGCTGATGATGCCGTCCAAACTGCCGCTCGATACGACCGTCCTTCCGCGAAATTCGCTAGTCCGACCAACAGCAACACACCGAAAACCGATGGCTGTAACCCCGGTCCCAGCAGATATTGCCCCGCGACGCCCGCCTGCATGTACCAAGGGTAGTCCCCGCTAAACAACCACACGGAGGCAACACGCACGATGGCCGAGTGACACCAGAGAAACACTGTCATCGCCAGCCAATGCCAACGTTGCTCGCCCCACAAAGCCACAATCAAACGATGAACTGTCACGAAATACAGCATCAACATACCGAAATACACGACCGACAATGCCACCTGCCCAGGCCCGCGATACGCCAACTCTACTAACCACGAAAAAACCGGCGTCGGATCGCGTGTATTCGCCAACCAGTCACGCCGAAGATCGCCATATCCCGCGGCGGCAGCGCCGTGCAGGTAATACTGGTTCTGATTCGACCAGACATAGGGCGACTGCGTGTGTGCCACCGCAAACAAGACGGCCATGCCCAGCAACCAGAGTTGGCGAACCTTCTGTTCCCGCATGGCATCGCTAAAGAAAATGGCGGGAGTGTATGGGAATCGAACCCACTGCGAGCAGTCATCCCACCCGCCGCTGGTTTTGAAGACCAGGCCCGGCACCAGCCGTAGAAACACTCCCGTGGGACAAGTCAGATTCTAAGGTGTCGTTGCCGAATTGAAAGAGCAAACCTTCGACTGGACTGAATGCCGAGCCAAAGTACAATGCCCTGATTGCCCCCATCGTCTAGTGGCCTAGGACGTGGCCCTCTCAAGGCCAAAACAGGGGTTCGACTCCCCTTGGGGGTATCCTTTCTTCCGATCTCTTCCAATGTTGGGATTGGACAAAGACCTGATGTGACTTCACTTCCGTGCGCGAAATGGTTTGACGAACAATCGTAAAGCGTAGGCCCATAAAAAAGAGCGGCGTCTCGACCAAAAGACCGCCGCTCACCGGGAGGTTGCGCCCCCTTAGTTGCACGGGATGACATCGATGGCGCTGGGGATTGCCGGCACGGTACACGTTGGATCGGGGACGAGAGCCGGCGTGTCAATCACCTGTGAACCATCAACCGCTGAGCAGCAGCCGCTTTGGCCGGACAAGATGTAGCCCTGGCTCAGTGACAGGAAGCCGTTGGACAATTCGGCAAACTCGGTGTTGACGGAGTCGCGGATGCTAGCCAGGCCGACGATGATGCCAATGACCAGAATCGTGGCAATGAACAGGTATTCAGCGGCGATAATTGCACCGGCATCGTCTTGCCACAGTTTGCGTAATAACTTGCTCATGTTGACGCCTCCCGTTGCTGGATGAATTCAATAAAAGGCGTGAACTGCCCAGTCGCGTCCATCGTCGGCAGTTCACGCCACCAGAACCGCAGGATAACTAAGCAAGTCGCGTACCAAATTTGGTTGCTGCCATGTTGAGTTAGGGCACATATATTGTTTTCGTGACATCACACGCCCGTACGTAAATAATGGAGTCAATGATGGCTGAAATGGACAATGCCACGGACAGTGCAGCCCGAGACGACGAGCCTTCCGGCATGGGCATGATCGGAGGCGCTGCCGCAGGTGCCGCGGCTGGGTCATTTCTTGGGCCATTGGGTGCCGCTGTCGGTGCTGTCGTCGGCGGTGCAGTTGGGTCCAGAACGAGCGCCGACGACGTGAAGAAGGCCGCTAATAAAGTGAAGGCCGCAGCTACGTCGAAGACCGCAAAGAAAGCAATGAAGTCCGTTAGCAAGACGGTGGCCGCAATCCCGGCGAAAGCCAAGTCGATGATGAGTAAGGTCAAGAGCAAAAAGAAACCGGTCAAAGCCAAACCAGCGAAGTCTGGTAAGCCCGCCAAGGCGAAAGCGACCAAAGCCAAAGCCAAGGTTGCGAAGGCAAGCGCGAAGAAGAGTAAAGTTGCCAAGAAAAAGAAAGCACGCTAAATCATTGACGGCGATGACGAGCGCGTCAACTCCCTTGTCGTGTTCATTGTGGAGTTGATGCGCTGAGCCGTGCGGCACCCAAGGCTGAGCGCCAGCGAGTCTTAGGCGAGCCGGGAGCGTGAGCGACGGGAGGAGAGTCGCTCACTCACCACAACCCCACCACGCAATGGTCGGCGCTTGCATCCCATTCGTGTTGGCGGAACGTGGCCGGATTGCCAGTGGGCGGCAATCGGCCCGTCCGCCTCGGTTGCCAATTCAGTTGTCAAAGAACAC
>JANLTA010000360.1:0-5335 GCA_031362705.1 Gemmataceae bacterium
GCGTTGGTGTACAAGCCCGCTAAACGACTGATCACTCGAAACGTTTCGGCATGTTCGGGTCCAAAATTGCTCCGATAACTCGCCAGTGCTTCTCGATAGAGTGATTCCGCTTGATCGAATTGTCCATTCTGCTGATGAACCATCGCCAGATTGTAGGCGGTGATTGCCGTGTGGGGGTGACTGGGGCCAAACGTCTCCCGCGCATTGCTTAGAGTGTTGGTGAACAATGGCTCCGCCTCGGTGTATCGGCCGCGACTCAGATGAAGCGAACCCAGATTGTTCATACTTTGCAGAGTCGTTCCGTGTTTCTCGCCGAGTTGCGCAATTGATCGTTTCACGGTTTCGGTGAACAGCGATTCGGCATCGTCGAGCCGGCCCCGATTGCGATACATGAAGCCCAAATTGTTCATGGCTTCGAGAGTCTTTTGGTGATCGGGTCCGAGTTTGGTTCGGCGGGCGTCGATGACCTGCCGCATTAGTTTCTCCGCTTCGTCGTGGCGGCCGCGATTCATGACGTGATTCGCCAGGTTGTTGAGATTGGTCAGCGTGACGAGATGGTCGGGACCGAGTTTCTCCACCGCCGTTTGATAAGCCTGTTGCAAGAGCGGCTCCGCTTCGTCGAGTCGGCCGCGCCGTGAATACAACTGGGCCAACAGGTTGGTATTCATGTTTGTCACTTCATGGCTCGGGCCCAGGTAAGTCCGAGCAATGGGCAACACCTGGAGCAGCAGCTTTTCCGCTTCATCGAGCCGCCCCCGTGACATCAGCAGGCTGGCGAGGTTGCTCTTGAGCTTGATTGTCAGCGGGTGGTTGTCGCCAAGACTCTTCTGACAGCGTTCGAGGGCGGGTCGAAGCAAATTCTCGGCCGGGCCATACCGGCTTCGTTCCATTTCCAGCATCGCAAGGTTGTTGGCCGTCTGAAGCGTGAGGCGATGGTCCGGTCCCAATTTCAGTTGGGCGGTTTCGTACACCGAGTTGAGCACCCGCGCCGCTTCGTCATAACGACTACGCTGCTGCAGCATCCCGCCCAGTGTGACAAAACAATTCAACGTGTCGGGGTGATCGGCGCCCAATGATTGCCGCAGATACTCCGCGTTCTGGCGGATGACCGGCTCCGCCTCTTCATACCGGCCCAATAGCCGCTGCACGTTGGCCAAGCTCATGAGCGCGGTTCGCGTCGCCGGATGCGTCTCCCCGAGATGTTCCCGACAATAATCAAGCACGAGTTTTATTTGGCGTTCCGCTTCGCCGTACCGAGTTTGTTCCTGGTACAAAAAACCGAGATTCTGCATACTCGTGGCGAGCGAAACGGCCTCAAGATTTGGAAGGCCGCGCCAACCGGCAATCACGCGGTGGAATAGTTTCTCAGCATCCTCATAGCGGCCGCGGGCTTGCAACGCCTGGGCCAAACTGTTGTTCGCCGTCAGCGTCGTCGCATGATTAGGCCCTTGGCTCTTCTCACTCAACGCGACGGCACGCTGAAGATGGACCTGCGCTTCGTCGGGCAGCCCCAGTCCGAAATAAGCTCGTCCGATCGTCAGCCGAATCGCGGCCTCGGTCAACTCCTGGCCGCGGAACCGGCCTTCGATGCCGGCGGCGGCTCGATCGAGCAAGGTCCGGACCGATATGGCTGGGTCGCGCTCGGCGACGTCGAACTGATTGCGAATGTCCGCCTGACCGAGCAGATCGAAGTTCACGAACGTGTTGACCGCATTGGAAATGGCCGCCTCGGCAATCGCCGCCTTGCGCGATTCTTCAGAATCGGCCAGCGCTCGTGTGGTCTTTTCATTGGCCTTTTCGACGGCATCGAGTCGGTCCGACGCCAAGCGTTCGGCCCTGCTCGCCTTGATTGCCAGCCAACTGGAAACTGCGACTGCGCCAAGAAGCAAACTGGTCACACCCGCCGCCGTGATCACCGCAGCCCGATGTCGGCGCACGAATTTGTTGATGCGATATCCGACACCGGCCGGGCTAGCGTCGACCGGTTCGTTATTCAGAAATCGCTGGACATCTTTCGCAAAGTCGCCGGCCGATTCATAGCGCCGGGCGCGATCTTTGTCCAACGCCTTCATCACGATCCAATCGAGTTCGCCGCTGACCGTCTGTATTAGTTTGTTTGGCGTCGCCTGCCGAGCGGTCGCGATGTCGTTCAATGTTTCCGAAGTGTTGAGTCGGCGACTTGGTGTTGGTGAATCGTCTTCCCGGACACAACGCAGCATTTCCAAGATCGGGGTGTTTTCGTGCCTGGCCGCATCCAACGGCGTCGTGCCCGTCAACAATTCGTAGAGCATAACACCAAGCGAATAAATATCGGACCGTGTATCGATATCGGCGTCTTGTAGTTGAGCCTGCTCCGGCGACATGTACTCCGGCGTTCCGACGAGCGACCCGGAAACCGTGTGATACGTTTGGCCGTGCAAGTTGCCGCCCGTACTCTTGGCGATGCCGAAATCAATCACTTTCGGAGACGGCCGTTCGTCGTACAAACCGACCAGGATGTTATTGGGCTTGATGTCGCGGTGAATGATTCCTTTCTGATGTGCATGCTGAATGGCTTGACAAACCGGAATGAACAAGGCTAACCGGTCTCGTACGGTGAGCCGCTGTTGATCACAAAAGGTCGTGAAGGGCGTCCCGCTGACCAATTCCATAACGAAGAACGGTTGCCCGGACTCCGTCGCGCCGGCGTCCAACACCTTTGCGATGTTCGGGTGATCCATCAGAGCCAATGCCTGGCGCTCGGCATCAAAGCGGGCCAAGACTTGTTGCGAGTCCATCCCTAAACGAATGAGCTTGAGTGCGACTTGGCGTTGAACCGGTTCGGTCTGCTGTGCCAGAAACACGCTGCCCATGCCACCGGTGCCGATCGTTTCCAGAAGTTTGTATCGTCCCGCAATGACCGAGCCGACGAGATTGGCGGACCTTGGAGTTTGTTTGTTTGAACTTGACTCATCTTGAATCAACAAATGACTGGAATCACAACTGGAAAGCGCGTCCAACAACCGAGCTACACTGGCATGCAACGCAGAATCGTGCCCGCAGGCCGCATTGACAAAGGAGTCTCGATCACCGACGGAATTCCGAGCGAGTGCCTCAAAGAAGACGTCTTCCGCAGGCATCGGACTGTTCATCAGCAGCCTCGGCTTTCATGCAATGTAAGTAGTTTATCAAAGTCAATCTGGCGTTTTGTTGGATTGGTCCAATGTCGTGGCTATGGTTTGACCCGGACTTAAGGCCGAAACGAGCACAAGCAAGTCAGTTCAAAGCAATTGCCTTCGACTTCGATGGCTAGATTATGGCGCTTGACTTTGTTGAATCGCGAAAGCGAATGGGGTAAGGGTGCGTCGGTCACATCGACAAGCGGCGTGAAACTATGTAGGGAGCCTTTGTCAGTCAGATAACGTGGAGTTAGGTGGTGCATGTTCTGACCTACTCTGACTTGGGAGGGACCTATGTTTTACGTCGGGCTCGATATCCACAGTAAACGCATTTCCGTGTGCGTACTCAACAACACTGGGCAAGTCGCCCATCGTTCTCAGGTCAACAGTCTCGATGAGATGTTGCGAATCCTCCGAAGCCTGCCCGATCGCTTCGAGGTCTGCTACGAGGCGAGTTGCGGCTATGGCCACTACCACGACATGTTGCGCCCGCTGGCCGCTCGGGTGTTGGTGGCGCATCCGGGTCAATTGCGATTGATCTTCCGTTCAAAAAACAAGAATGACCGCAACGACGCGGAGCGGCTGGCGAAGTTACTGTACCTGGGTGAGACACCGACAGTGCACGTGCCCGCGCTCGAAGTTCGAAACTGGCGGGAGTTGATCAACTGCCGCAGCCAGGTCATTGCTAAACGGACGCGGGCCAAGAACACTGTTCGCGCGCTGTTGCGCAGCGCCGGTGTGATTCCTCCGACGCAACCCAGCCTCTGGACGAAAAAGGGGATGGCATGGCTCCGACAACTGGAGTTGCCCACGGTTTCCCAGCAGTTGCGACGGGATCTGTTGCTCGAAGAGATCGAGACCCTCATCCGCCAGGTGCGCCGCATCGAATACCAGCTGAATCATCAGGCGCAACAAACGTCAGCCGTCGAGCGACTACGAAGCATCCCTGGTGTCGGCATACGCACGGCCGAAGCGGTGGCCGCGTTCGTCGACGACCCGCACCGCTTTCGACATGCCAAGGCCATCGGCAGCTATTTTGGGCTGGTTCCCAGTCAGGACCAGTCGGGTGACCGGAATCGGCTCGGACATATCACGCGCCAAGGCGCGCCGGTCGTTCGCCAACTGATGGCCGAGGCAGCCTGGCAAGCGCAGCGCCGTTCGCCGACCGTTCGTGCCTACTTCGAACGCGCCCAACGTGGCGACCCGCAACGAAAGAAGATCGCCCTGGTGGCCACCGCTCATTATCTTGTCCGGGTGATGTGGTCCATGCTGCGACGAGGAACGGTTTGGCAAGAGAACTTGGCTCTGGCCACGTAGCCCCAACTGGGGCTGGCCAGGAGTCATCAACGTTCAAGGAGAAGCTCCACGTCAAGATCGAGGGCGGGACTCAGGTTGCATCCCGTGGTCCGACATGGCGCACCGCGACGCCGCTGGTGTGAATGGGAGCAACCGCATACTCTTTCATGGCGCTCCGCAGCCGCGGATGATGCCGAATGGATGTCTGGGAAGTTCCGTACTCGTCTTGCCCCGGTCTTGACATCGGTTCCCTCATGGATGTCGGACCGACGCGTCAAGGACCGACGAGGATGTTGGTGGCGGGCAGGTTGCCGGACCGGCAGGGGCAGGTCAATCGCAGCCGCAATTGGATGAAGCTGCCGTGAAATAGGAAAGGCATCCCGTTAGACTCACCGATGGTCAGGAGTGGAATCCCGATCACACACCTTCGTTACTGCCTCAAATCGACCCGCCAAACCGCAACCGGAATTGGATGAAGTCGCTGGCGGCAACGGCGCCGTCGCCGTCGAAGTCGAAGATGGGGTTGGTACCGCCGAGGGCCAGACGGAATTCAATGAAGTCGTTGGCGGCGACGGCGCCATCGCCATCGGCATCGCCGAAGAAGCGGAAGAGTTTGGGTGCGACCGCCGGGTCGCCGATGACTCCGTAGTCATCGCCGGCAACGCCGTCGCCATTGCCGTCGAAGCCTTCACCGGCAAACTGGCCGCTCAGCACGTTGAGGTTGTAGCGCCCATCGGCAAGCGACTTGCCATCAACAGAGCCGCCGGTAAAGGTCAGGGTCACGATTGTGGTGGGTCCGGAATTGTCCACCGCGGCCGCAAGCGTGACCCCTGCGATCGGCAGCGGGGTGGATCGCACCAAGGTAAAGGCTGCGGCCGGCG
>JANLTA010001031.1:0-4933 GCA_031362705.1 Gemmataceae bacterium
TTGCCGGGGCGCATGGGTGAGATTCAAGTTTGGGATGTCGCGAAGAAGAAGCTGACTCTGTCGCTGCCGATGACGGCCGACACAGTTTATGGCGTGTCATGGTCGCCGGATGGCAACAGCATCGCCTTCGGTTGCGGTGACACGTTTGCCGTGCGTGTCATTGACGCTGGCACCGGACAGCAGACATTGTTCCAGGGTGCCCATTCCGACTGGGTGCTCGGCACGGCATTCTCAGCCGATGGAACGCATTTGGTCAGCGTCGGTCGGGATCGCGCCTGCAAACTGATTGAAGTGGCGACACAGCGATTCGTGGACAACATTACCTCGATCACACCTGGAGCTTTGCGCGGAGGCCTGCTCGCCGTAGCTCGGCATCCGAAGCGGGATGAGATTGTCGTCGCCGGTGCGGATGGGCAGCCCAAGGTCTATCGCATGCACCGGCAAAGCGTGCGCGTGATCGGCGACGACGGCAACTTGATACGTGAGTTGCCCGGTCTTGTTGGCCGAGGATGGTCGGTCGCCGTCAGTGCGGATGGCAAGCGCATCGTTGCTGGTTCGGGTGTAGATGGCAAAGGCGAGATTGGCGTCTATGGCTACGAATTCGATACCAAGCTGCCGGAGCGCATCAAGGCCATCAATCAGAAGGTCGTCACAAGTCGATCGGCGGCTGAGAACAAAGAGCTTGAAACCTATCATCACGACGGTGTGAAACAAATCGCCAAAGCGACCACACCGACCGCCAACTATTCTGTGGCGTTCCTGCCCGATGGACAGCACTTCGTGGCCGCCGGGTCCGATGGCATGTTGCGTGTCTACACCACCGAGACGGCCAAAGTCGAGAAGGAATGGCCGGTCACGCCGAAGGTCACGGCCGTCGCCGTAGAATCCGATGTTCATCCTGATTATGTCCGCGATGTCGCGCCGGTGCTGAGCCGGCTGGGCTGCAACGCGGGCACCTGCCACGGATCAAAGGATGGCAAGAACGGCTTCAAGCTGTCGCTGCGTGGTTACGACGCCATTCACGACGTGCGCGCCTTCACCGATGAACATGCCTCGCGGCGAACGTCGATTGCTTCGCCTGACGATAGCTTGATGCTGCTCAAATGCACTGGCGCGGTGCCGCATGTCGGCGGACAACTCACGAAGCCCGGCGAGCCGTACTACAACATTCTCCGCGCCTGGATTGCGGACGGCGCGACGCTCAACGCCAACTCGGCACGGGTGGCGAGGATCGCCATCACGCCGACCAATCCCGTCATTGACAATCCCGGCGGCAAGCAGCAATTCAAGATCATCGCCACCTTCGCCGACGGCGGCACCCGCGATGTCACCAAAGAAGCGTTTCTCGAAAGCGGTAACACCGAAGTGGCGAAAGCCGAGGGGAATGGCTTAACCTCCGCGCTGCGCCGCGGCGAAGCGCCAATGCTGGCCCGTTACGAAGGTGCCTATGCCGCCACGACATTGACGGTAATGGGCGACCGAACCGGCTTCGCATGGGTCGAGCCGCCGAAGTGGAGCAAAATCGATGAATTCACGGCTGCCAAATGGCAGCGGCTCAAGTCATTGCCGAGCGACGTGTGTTCCGATGCGGAGTTTCTCCGCCGCGTATCCCTTGATCTCACCGGTCTGCCGCCGACCGCCGACACCGTGCGTGCTTTCCTCGCCGATGGTCGGCCACAACAAGTCAAACGCGATGAGTTGATTGACAAACTCGTCGGTTCCACCGACTATGTCGAGCATTGGACGAACAAGTGGGCGGACCTGTTGCAGGTGAACCGCAAGTTCCTCGGCGTCGAAGGCTCCACCGCTTTGCGGGCGTGGATTCGCCAGCAGATTACCGACAATGCGCCGTATGATCGCTTCGCTGCCGGCGTGCTGACGGCCAGAGGATCCAACCGCCTTAATCCGCCGGCCAGTTATTTCAAAGTGTTGCGCCAGCCGGCCGAGACGATGGAGAACACGACACACCTGTTCCTCGCGGTGCGCTTCAATTGCAACAAGTGCCACGATCATCCGTTCGAAAAGTGGACGCAGGACCAATACTACCAGACCGCCGCTTTCTTCGCGCAATACGGGTTGAAGAAGGATCCGGAGTCCGGTGACAAGCGTGTCGGCGGCAGCGAGGTCGAAAGCTCGCAGCCGCTTTACGAAGAAGTCGTGGACGAGCAAAAAGGCGAAGTCACGCACGACCGCACCGGCGCGGTGACGCCACCGGTGTTTCCGTACCTGGCCGAACACATCGAGAAGGCCGGCGACAGTCGGCGTCAACGGCTGGCGGCGTGGATGACGTCACCGGACAATCAGTACTTTGCCAAGAGCTACGTCAATCGGCTGTGGGGCTATCTGTTCGGCGTTGGCATCATTGAACCCATCGACGACATCCGTGCCGGCAACCCGGCCAGCAATCCGGAACTTCTCGACTACCTCACGGCTGAGTTCATTAAGAGTGGCTTCAATGTCCGGCACATGCACCGGCTCATCTGCAAATCGCGGACGTATCAGCTTTCGGTGGCCACGTCGAAATGGAATGAAGACGACAAGACGAATTATTCCCATGCGTTGGCGCGGAGACTGCCAGCCGAGGTGATCTTCGACTCGGTCAGCCGAGTGACCGGAACAACCTCGAAGATTCCGGGTCTGCCTCCCGGTTCCCGCGCCGCCGAAATATCCGATAGCGTCGAGTTACCCGGCGGCTTCTTGAACACACTGGGCCGACCGCCGCGCGAAAGCGCTTGCGAGTGCGAACGGGCCACCGGCTTGCAACTTGGCCCGATCATGGCCCTCGTGAGTGGCCCCGTATTGAACGACGCCATTGCCGACCCCGGCAATGCGATTGCCAAGCTGGCCGCGCAACAACCTGACGACGTCAAGGTGATTGAAGAGCTGTATCTCCGCATCCTGAATCGCACCGCCACGCCGCCGGAGATCGAGACGGCCCGCAAATGGTTCACACGCATGGACGCCGACCACGATGCGCTCGTCAAGTCGCTGGCCGCCAAAGAAAAGGAATGGTCGCCGATCTTCGTGCGCCTGCAGGAGGAACGCGACGTCACCATCAATCAAGCCCGAGCGGCATTGGAAGACTATCGGGCTAAAGAATACGAGCCGAAGCAGAAGAAACTGGAAGTTGAGCGGCAAGCACAGATCGCGGTTGCTCAGAACACGCTGAAGGACTACGACGCCAAGGCTGGCGAACATTTAGCCGCGTGGGAGAAGCAACACGCGAAGCAGCCGGAGTGGGTCGTTCTCAAGCCGCATTCGTTGAAAGCGAACAAGAAGGAAACATCGTTTAAGGTCGAAGCCGATGGCTCGATCTTTGTGGAAGGCGGGAAAGACACAACACTGTACACTGTCACCGCCGAGACAAGCCTGACCGGCATCACAGGCATTCGCATCGAAGCCTTAGCCGATGATCGTCTGCCGATGCGCGGTCCCGGTCGCGCGCCGAACGGCAACTTCGTGCTGACGGAGTTGGAAATGTTGGCCGGCGCGAAGCCGGTCAAACTGCACAAGCCGCTGGCCGACTTCAGTCAAGCCGGCTTCGGCCCCGACCAGGCAATCAACGGTAGGAATGTGCCGCGGGACGATGGTTGGGCGGTGGTCCCCCGTATTGGCGAAGATCACTGGTGTACGTTTGAGACAACGGAACCCGTTGGCGCGGAAGGCGGCACATTGTTGACGTTCAAGATGAGTCAAACCTACGTCGATAAGCTGCACTCGATTGGCCGGTTCCGCATCTCTGTGACCACGGCCAAGTCACCGGGCCTGAGTTGGCCCGATCACGTAGTGACCGCATTGCGTCGAGCGACGGACGAACGCAGCGAAGAACAACGGAAGTTGCTCACGGCTTACCACGCCCGCACCGACGTGGCCCGCCAACAACTCGTCGTCGGCGTCGCAAATGCCATGAAGCCTTTGCCACCGGACGCCAAGTTCGAGCAATTGAAGCTCACTCTGGCCGAAGCGGAAAAACCCGTCGCCATCGATCCAAAGCTGTTGCAGCTGCGGGCCGACGCGAAACTGTCGGCGGAGCAATTGAAGAATAAGCGGCTGGTCGCGGCACAGGATATCGCCTGGGCGCTGATCAACAGCCCGGCGTTCTTGTTTAACAGGTGAAACGCTGAAAATGGTGGGTCTCGTCGCAAAGCCTCCTCGACCCACCCTACAGCGAAGGTTCGGTATTGTAGGGTGGGCCGAGGCTTTGCGAGACCCACCAGAACTGCCAGCTGTCTCGATCTAGTGCTTTTGCAAATGAGGATGCGACCATGTTAAGAATCCCCGGCCAACCTGGACGTGACCTTTGCGACGCCCACCTCGGCGTTACGCGCCGCGATATTCTCCGTATTGGCGGTTCAGGCTTACTCGGTCTCACGCTTGGCGGCGCGTTTCAAGCTCAGGCACGCGCCAACCCAACCAGCGGCGGCGGCCCCGGTTGGGGCAAGGCCAAGTCGATCATCATGATCTATTTCCAGGGCGGGCCAAGCCACATTGATTTGTGGGATCCCAAGGATGGCGTTCCTGATAATGTCCGCAGCGAGTTCAAGTCAATCTCGACAAAGACGCCCGGCGTGCAGTTTACCGAGTTGTTGCCGAAGCTCGCCCAGCAGACCGAGAAACTCACCTTAATCCGCTCGATGAGTTACACGCCGGTGGGATTGTTCAACCACACGGCCGCCATCTATCAGATGATGACCGGTTACACCACCGACAAGGTCAGCCCGTCGGGTCAGCTTGAGCCGCCGAATCCGAAGGACTTTCCTAACTTTGGCTCGAACCTCGTGAAGCTGCGGCCGCAGACGGAACCGATGCTGCCGTTCGTGATGCTGCCCCGGCCGTTGCAGGAATCCAACGTGGTCGGCAAAGCGGGTACCGCGGGTTTTCTCGGCCGGGCCTACGATCCGTATACGCTGTTCCCCGAGGGCGACGACCTTGA
>JANLTA010000037.1:0-9035 GCA_031362705.1 Gemmataceae bacterium
ATCCCCGGCGCGGACCCCTCGCCCTTGCCTTACGGCGTTGTGGCACCAAGATCGGTCTTCCGGTCCTAACGGAAGGCGCGACATCCTATTCGGTCCCGAACTCTCGGGATGCGAACAAAAGTGCTTCGCACACGAAGCGCCCGACGCATCACCTTTCATGTGCGTGTGGACCCCTGCGCGCATAGACATCACCAGCAATGGACCGACGCGAGGGCGCATGTCGGCTGGAAGATGTGACGGGGATTAGCGCGGCTGTCAAGCCGCCCGGATTTGCAATCAAGGAATCAAGTAGCGGCGGCTTGCGGCTGCCGCTACGAAACAGTGAATCCCACCCAGGCAAAAGGCGGAACGAACAATGACGGCCAACTTATCACTAACAACTATCCACTACTTAAACCGACCCGCCGAACCGCAGCCGGAATTGGATGAAGTCGCCGGCAGCGACGGCCCCATCGCCGTCGAAGTCGAAGTTGGTGTTGGAACCACCCAGGGCCAGGCGGAATTGGATGAAGTCGTTGGCGGCCACGTTGCCATCGCCGTCGGCGTCGCCGAAGAGGCGGAAAAGATTGTGGCCGGATCCGGGAGCACCGACTTCGACGAAATTATCGCCGGCGATGCCGTTGCCGTTGCCATCAAAGCCATCGCTGGCGAATTGCGCAGCTTTGATTGTCAGCGTGTACCGGCCATCGGCCAGGCTGCCGAAGTCCACCGCATCGCCCGCGAGGAACGTCAAGGTCACAACATCTCTCGTACTGTTAACCGAAGCGCTGAGGTTGGGCAGCTTGCCATCGCTGTGCCGTTGGAGTTGGAACGCGGCAGCCGGTGTCGTAGCGAAGGTCACCGGATGACTGAATGTCACGACCATGGAAGTGACGCGCGATCGCTGCACATTGCCGCCGTTAACCGTGATTTGGGAGACCTTGGCCGGTTGCAGAATTTGTGATTCGTACGCTCCAATGTCCGTGCTGCCGACGCGCGTCAGGCCGCGCTGGTCTGTCGTGGGTACTCCGACGGATGTGCCCGAATTGATGGCTGGGCTGCCGAGCAACAGGGCGATGGTCTGCGTCGGTCCACCGTTGTTAGCCAGGGTGCCGAGGCCCGCGGCGGCGGCCGACAGGTTAAACAAATTGTTCAACGAACTAGCGTTGAACGGATTGCCCCCCGCGTTGGGGTCGGTCGGCGCGGCATTCCCGGCGACGATGGTGTTGACGGCAGTGACGCTGCTAGCGGTCCCGATGTGGGCGCCGCCGCTGAAGGTCGTGGCCGTGTTGTAGGCGATGGTGACGTTGCGCATCGTCCCCGTGCCTTGAAAGAACTGAATGCCACCACCGCCGTTCGCAGTGTTGTTGGCGAGCGTGGTGTTGGTGATCGTCGTGGAGCCGTGGCTCATGATGGCGCCGCCGTCGTTAGCGGCGGTGTTGCCGCTGAAGGTCGATCCGGTGATGACCACCGTGCCATCGGTCCGAAGCGCGCCGCCATTGTGGCCCGCGTTGTTGTTGGCAAATGTCGAGTCCGTGATGTTGAAGCTATAGCCGATGACGGCGCCGCCGAGGGACGACGCGTAATTGTTCGTGAAGGTGCACGCGGTGAGGTTGGCCGCGCCGGCCGTGGTGCCGTTGATGATCGCCCCGCCCCAGCCGGTGCCGAAGTTCGCAGCATTGTTGTCAAAGCTGCTGTTCGAGACACTCAGCACGCCGACGCTGAAAATCGCCCCGCCGTAGTCGGACTTGTTGTTGGTGAAGCGGGAACTGGACACGGTGACGGTGCCGCTGTTTTGCACCGCGCCGCCGTAGGTGCTGTTGCCGTTCGCGATGGTCATTCCAGTAATCGCACCTGAAACGCCGCTGTTGATCAGAAACGCCCGGCTGAGATTGTTGCCGCTGACTGTCAGCAGGTTCACTCCCGGACCGGTGAGGGTCGTGGCGCCGGTGGTGTCCGTGAGGACCAGTTGCGAGCTGAGGGTGACCGTCCGCGGAGTGGAAAAGAACACCGGTTCGAAAGAAACGGTGTCGGCCCCGGCGTTACTGTTCGCAAAGGCAATCGCGTCGCGCAGGCTGCCGGCGCCAGTCTCATTGGCGTTGAGAACAATCAGCGGCGAGAAGTAATACTCGTATGAGCCAATGTCGGTTGTTCCGCCGGACACGCGCACGTATCCCGGACCGCGTTGGTCGTTGCTTAGCGCCGCCGGATTGCTGCCCTTATTGATGGCCGGGCTGTCGGACAGTATGGCGTGGGTCAGCGTGGCCCCGCCGTTGTTGGCGAGCGCGCCGAGTTTGAGATTGGTGCCGAAGGCGAGGTTATTGCTGCCGGTCAGGGTGAAGCCGGTGTTCGAGCCGATGGCGGAGAAGTTCACGTTCACGGTGCCGCCGCTGGAGATGTCCGGGCTGGGCGCGGTGTTGCCGCTGACGATTGAACTGTCGATGGCGATGCTGCCGTTGCCGAACGTGCGTGCGACGCCGCCGCCGCCGCTGTTGGCTTTGTTGTTGGTGATGGTGCTGTTGCGGACGGAGACGCCTCCGGTGGCGATGCCTCCGCCGAGACCCGCGGCGGAGTTGCCGGAGATGGTCGAGTTGGTGACGATAAGGCCGGCGTAGGAGAAGAAACCACCGCCGGAGCCGAAGGTGCAGGTGTTGTTGACGATCGAACTGTCGGTGATGGTGCTACTGCTGGCTTGAGCGTAGAACCCGCCGCCGCTGCTGCCGGCGGTGTTTCCGCTGATGGTCGAGCGCGTGATGGTGAAGTTGCTCGAGTCGCCGGCCCAGATGCCGCCGCCCTGGTTGGTGGCGGAGTTGTTGAACACACGAACATCGACGAGGGTGAGCGGGGGCCGGTTCGCTCCAAACAAGATTCCGCCGCCGGTGCTGGCCTGGCCGCCGGTGATGCCGACGCCAGAGATGGTGACGGCGGAACCACTGTTGACGTTGAAGACGCGGCCGGCGTTGTTGCCGTTGATGGTCAGGAGGTTTGCCCCGGGGCCAGTGATGGACACGCCGTCAATGATTTTGAGTTCGCCGCTGGTGAGGGTAATGGTCTTAGCCGTGTTAAAGGTGGAATTGAACACGATGTTCTGGAATCCCGACGTGTTGTTCGCGTCGAGCACGGCCTGGCGCAGGCTGCCGGAACCGGAGTCATTGGTGTTCGTGACCGTGAACGTCGGCGTGGCCGGGGTGCTGACGACGATATTCGAGTTGTTCGCCAAGTTGCTGGCCGGCAACGTGAGCACGGCGTTGTTCCCGGCGGAGTCGGTGAGCGAGTTGCCGGATTGCAGTTGCACCGCGGTCACGTTCAGGTCGGCGGAGTTCTGGTTGAAACCCACCGAGTAGGTGCCATTAAGCGTCGTGCCCGTTAGCGGCCCCTGGATGAGGAGCGACCCGCCGGAGTCGAAGAAGACGAAGAGGTAGCCGGAAAGTGTCACGGCCTCGCTGAAGTTGAGGGCCACACCGATGTTCGCTCCGGCACCATAGGTGCCATTGGGCGTTGGGCTGGTGATGCTGGTGATCGTCGGGGCGGAGACGTCGGGCGTGGTGATGACGATGTCCTTGTTCACACCAAAGTTGCTCCCTGGCAGCGTGAAGACGGCGTCGTTGTTCGCCGCATCGCGGAGGGTGCTGCCGCCTGTGAGCGTGAATCCCGTCACGTTGAGGTCCGGGGTGGCCTGCCCGGCGGCGACATAGTAAGTGCCCGTGAGCGTGACAAAGTTGGGTTGCTGGGCGGTGATGGTCCCCACGCCCCCGTTGTTGAACAGGACGTTGAGCGTACCGGTGAGCGTGACGGGCTCGCTGAAGTTGACAACGATGTCGATTACACTTCCCGGGCCGTACGTACCGTTGGGCGTGCCGCTCGTGATGGAGGTAATCGTCGGGGCGGAATTGTCCGGCGGGGCGATCGCGCTTTCGACACTGCCGATATCGGTGGCACCGAAGAGCGTCCGGACGACGCCGCGCTGATCCAGCGCCAGGTTGTTGGGATTGCTCCCTGCGTTGACGAGCGGACTGTCGTTGGCGGGCAGGTAGTTGAGCGTGGTCCCGCCATTAGTGGCCAGCGCGCCGAGCTTGAGGTTGGCACCGAAGGGCAGGTTGTCGGCACCCACGAGCGTGAAGCCGTCCGCGGACCCGATGGCCGAGCGGTTGACGATCAACGTGGTGTTGGAGAAGATGTCAAGCCCGACGATCGCGGTGTTGCCGGCGACGATGGTGCTTTCGATATCGATGTTGGGCGCGCCGTTGAAGGTTCTCACGCCGCCGCCAGAATTCGTGGCGGTGTTGGCGGTCAGAGTTGAATTGCGGACGGTGAGCGTGCTAAAAAAGTCGACGGTGGTGATGCCGCCGCCGAAAGCCGCGGAGTTGCCGCTGAGTGTGCTGTTGAGGACGGTGAGCGTGCTGCCGCCGCCGTCGATGTAGATCGCGCCGCCGTTGCCGGATTTATTGCTGATAAGCGCGGAGGAGATGATTTCCGAGTTGCCGCCGTTGACGAACCTTAAGGCGCCGCCGTTGCCAAAGGCGCTGTTCCCAACCAGAGTGGAGCGATTGAGCGTGAGCTTGCCGGTCCCGACGTAGATGGCGCCGCCGTCGGCGGAGGCGTAACTGCTGCTGATGCCGCTGTCTTCGACGATGAGGTATTCGTCGTCGCCGAGGATCGCTCCGCCATTGGCGGCGGCACTGCCGGCAGTCAGCGTCAGACCGCGTATTGTCACGGTCTTCCCGGCCGGGATCGCAGTCGTGTTGAAGATGCGGCTGATGGTGTTGCCGCTGATCTGGGTGAGGGTCGTACCGTTGCCTTGAACGGTGACGGCGTCGGTGAGGGCGATCTCGCCAGTGAGAAGCGTGATCGTCTGCACGGAGTTGAACAGGCTGCCGAAGTTGATAAGGTCCGTGCCGACCACCCGGTTGCTTTCCGCGACGGCGTCGCGCAGGCTGCCCGTGCCGCTGTTGTTGGCGTTAACGACCGTGGTTTGCAATTCGAATGCACCGATGTCGATGCCATCGTTGTTGCGGGGGAAACCGCGCTGATCGGTGTTGAAAGGGAACATCGAGCTGGCTTTACTTCGCAGCGGGCTGTCGAACTCGAAGGCGACAGTCGGCGTCGGCCCGCCATTGTTGTTGATCGGCCGGAGCTTCAGGTCTTGGTCAATGAGATTGTTGCCGCCGGTGATTGTGAATCCGCTGGTGGAACCGATGGCGGAATAGTTCACGTTGACGGTGCCGTTGCTGCTGACATCCGGGGAGGCGGGGGCGATGTTGCCGCTGACGATGGTGTTGGTGAGCGTGATGGTGCCGGAGCCTCCGGTGCGGGCGATGCCGCCGCCGGCCGCACTCGTGAAGTTGCCGACGATGGTGGATTGGCTGACGTTGAAGTTGCCGTAGAAGTTTCGCAGGACGACGCCGCCGCCGCCGGACGCGGCGGAGTTGCCCGAGATGGTGCTGGATAGGACGCGGACGCCGGGGGCGCCGCTTGTGTTGGCGGTGCCGAAGAAGTAGACGCCGCCGCCGTCGCCCGACTTGGCGGTGTTGTTGACGACCGCGGAGTAGAAAAGGTCGAGGCTGCCGCCGTTGTTGAAGTAGATGCCGCCGCCGCTACTGTTCGCGACGTTGCCGCTGATCGTGGAGCGGCGGATCGTGAACGAGCCGGCGGATTGGACGTTGATGGCCCCGCCATCGTCGCTGGCGGAGCAGAGTGTGATGACGCTGTCTTCGACGGTGACGTTTTCGTCGCCGATGTAGATGGCACCGCCGTCGGTGCCCTTGCCGTTGGTCAGCGTGATGCCGCGGATCGTGACGACGGCGTTCGCCGGGGCCGCGTCGGTGTTGAAGATGCGGCTGTTGTTGTTGCCGCTGATCGTCAGCAGGCCCGAGCCGGGGGCGTTGATGGTGGTAGGGTGGCTGATGGGGAGTTCGCCAATCGTCAGCGCGATCGTCCGCGGGGAATTGAAGAAGCTCGAAAACGAGATCGTGTCGGCGGAAAACGTGAAGATGTTCCCAAATTCAAGGACTTCGCGGAGGCTGGTGAACCCGTCGCCATCATTCACCACATCGAGATTGGTGTTGACCACCCGCGAAAGAAATCCTCCCTCGCTGCCCGCCGATGATAGGGTCCAGACCGAACGGCCCAGCGTGCCGGCGACGAGGATATTGTCGGTCGCGTTGTACACGAGGTCGTAGACGAGGACATCCGGCAACCCGGCGCGCAGTCCGGTCCAGGTGCCGAAATCTCCGGCGGATGAGATGAAAACGCCGGAGCGCGTGCCGATGGCGACGTACGATTGATACAAATTGTTGATGGCGGGCACGTAAGTGATGGTCCGAATGTCAAGCCCGGGGCTGACGAGCGCGAGGTTGCCCGTGATGTCCGTCCAATTCGTGCCGCCGTCGATGGAGAAGAAGACCTGATCGTCGTCCGCGGCGAAAACGGCGTTGTAGTTGTTGGGTTCGATGGCGACATCTCGGATCTGGTCGGCACCGCCGGGGAAAGCCGTAGTGGCAGTGATGGCGCCGCCGGAGGTCGTGCGTTTGTACACGAAGTTGCTGGAGGCGAAGTAAATCAAGTCCGCGTTGGGGGTGCCGTTGAGACTGCCGCCGTAGACCAGCGCATTTTGCAGATAAAAGCTGCCTGGAAAGCCAAGGCTGGTGTTGGTGGTGCCCTGGTCGGTCGATTCAAAGAGGGCCGAGGAGCCGCCAATGAGCAGGCGACTGGGGTCGATGGTGTTGATTTCGATCGGCGTGACGAATCCCGGACTGCTGATGGTCGCCAGGCTCGTCGTGGAAACGACGTTGTTGTTGCTGTCGATGATCTGTCGCTTGAAGTCACCCGAGGGGGTGGTTGGGCTCACGCCGAGGTTCTGGCTGCTGAAGTAGCGGATTGCCTGATTGCTGCCGGCCTTCGAGACGCTGTCGATGGCGACGTCGCCGCCGTCGCCACTGTTGGCGGTGATGTTGTTCCAAGTGGTAGCGCCGCTCGTGGGCTGCATGTGGTTGCCGTTGTCCTGCGTGCCAATCATGACGGTGTTGTTGACGGCGTTCCAGGCGACGTCGTGGACTTCCATGGCTTGGATGTTGCCGCCAATGCTGGACCAAGATCCGGCGGTCGTGTGCGGGGAGGTGCGGCGGGCGATGCCGCCGTCGTTGCTTTCGAGCAGGTTGCCGTTCGCGTCGAATTCCATGTCGCGGCTGTCGGCGTGCGGCGCGGTATTGGAGCCGTTGCCATCGACGATGGTGGTCCACTGCGAGCCGGCGCTGAGCGCCGCGTTGCCCATGGCGATGCTCGCGGTGAACGGCGAAGCGGCGATGCGGTCGCCGCCGATGTAGACGCGATTCGAATTCGTGGGGTGGGCGGCGATTGAAGTATTGACGCTCTGCTGGTTCTTGCCGTTGTGGACCACAAACGTGTCCATTGGCGTCCATGCGCCCCCTTGATTGGTGGAGCGGAATACTGCGGTGGGCGTTCCTTGGCCCGTACCCGGCACGACGACGAAGACGACGCCGGCGCTGGCATTCACCGCGAGCCGCATGTACGGCGAGGCCGCCACGCCGGTGAGGCCTGTGCTGACATTCGTCCAGGTGTTGCCGAGGTTATCGGTGCGGAAGACGCCGACGCCGGTGACTGCGGCGTAGAGGCGGTTGTTGTCCGTGGGATCGCCGACAATGGTCGAGACGCCGCCTGATTTCAGGTTGTTCAGACCGGAGATGTTGGTCCAGGTGGTGCCGCCGTTGGTGCTGCGAACCACGCCCGATGCCGTGTTGGACGCGATCAGCGTGGTGCCTCGGGCGATCACGCTCGACGTGGTCCTGTTAATGAGGAGTGGATCGTTGAATAGAGTGAACGAGGCCCCGCCGTTGGTGGTGTAGTACAGGCCGACTTCCTGGTCGCCGAACCGGTTGAAATTGCTCCAGCGACCGGTGCCGACGATGAGCGTCTGGGCCGAAGCGTCGGTCGGGTCGAACTGGATGTCGCCGATCGACAGCGACGGGAAATTGTCGGTCAGCGGCGTCCAAGTGGGGCTGGCCGCCGTGGCGTTGGTGGTCTTCCAGACGCCACCGTTCACGGCGCCGACATAGAGGATGTCCGCGTTCGTGGGGTGCGGCGCGATGGCCTGAATGCCCCCATTGATGCTGTTGTTCGCGGGGAGGACGACCTGACCACCATTGGTTGGTCCCGGCCCTTGAGCGATCCACGCCGCGGGAACGACGCGACCTTCCAGCGGTTGGCACAGCAAGCGAACCCGTCGGGCCGGCGGAGTCGGCCTATGCTGTGTCCGCTGGCCCGCAAACCCACCGAGCTTGGCCGCGGATCGCAAACAGCTTGTCAACAATCGTGATCGCGTACGCATGGCACAAACTCCCGGCGGCAAAGGTAAGCGGTTTCGGGCTTCCCCACCTAAGCGCATTGCGGGTCGCGCCAGTCTCAGATGTGACGAAAAAAGTGTTGGTAGCGGCCAGAATGCCGCGAGAAGTGTTTGGTTAGCCGGACGCGCAAGCGACAGAATTCAAGCCCATCGCTAGCGCGTCCGGCTAACGAGCTACTTGTCGTTCTTCGAGGGAGGAGCTGACAATTCCGCCATCAATTGGATGAAATCCGGTCGCTTGCGCAGTACGTCGAGGTCAGTATCTTTGACCATAACTCCTGCCTTCCGGAAGCCGGCGGCGACAGCTTTGTGGAGCCAGACCATGGCCAGATCCGCCTCGAAATCCGACTGTTTCTCACCGTCCGGGGATGGGTCCCGGTCGCGGATCATTAAGGCCACAATTGCGTGGGCGCACGCCGTGTTATAGAGGCTATCGGTATCAGTTCGACCCGAAGTGTCCCACATTGCGGCAGTCGCGCGACATCCCGCCAAGTCTTTGACCTTAACAAAGTACTCCGTTCGGAGAATGGTCAGATCGGCGAGGATGCTGGGCTTCACCCCCGAATGCAGCGCGCGTTGGAAGCAATCGTCGAGCATCGGTGCGGCCTCAGAGCCACGGTCGAGCTGGATCAGGCTCCGCGCAACACACTCCAGACTTTTGAGCGTGTCAGGATGTTCGGCCCCCAACTTGGCGGTT
>JANLTA010000052.1:0-21332 GCA_031362705.1 Gemmataceae bacterium
CCCAGCTCGATAAGCTGCCGGGTTTTGTCGCGGCGCGGCGTGCCAACTTCCGCACGCTGTATGATGGATTAAAGGACTTGCAGGAATTACTAATCCTGCCGGAAGCGACACCGGGCAGCGATCCAAGTTGGTTCGGTTTTCCCATCGCGGTACGACCAGGCGCGCCGTTCTCACGCAATGATGCCGTCATGTACTTGGAATCGCGCAAGATCTCCACTCGATTGCTATTCGGCGGCAATCTCATTCGTCAACCGGCATACGACGGCGTGAACTACCGCACCGTGGGCGACTTGCCCAACTCCGACTTCGTGATGAACAACGTATTCTGGATTGGCGTTTATCCCGGCATGACACCTCGGCATCTCGATTACATGTTGACCTGCCTCTACGAACTGGCCAAGACTCGGCCGTTACCCGTGGCATGATGAGCGCCGATGAGTTGCAGGCCATCCTCGCTCGGTCAATGGGGCAATGGTCGGCTCTTAGTGGCAAGCGATTATTTGTGACCGGTGGCACGGGCTTTTTCGGCCGCTGGATGCTGTCGCTTTTCGTTCGGATCAATGATGCGCTGAATTGCCGCACCAAAGTTATCGTGCTAACGCGCGATATGAGCCGCGCTCGCCAGCGATTGGGCCGGCTTGCCGATCACGACTCAATCAGTTTTTGCGAAGGCAACGTTATCGATTTCGCAGAGCCGAACGGACGATTTGATTACGTGCTGCACATGGCGGGCGAACCGCATGGGCCGCGATATACGACAAACCCGACGGACATGTCTTACGATTTGGTTGTCGGCACGCGACGCGTGCTGCAGTTCGCGGCGGCAACTCAAGCCGCGCGGTGTCTCTTCATCAGTAGCGGTGCCGTATATGGGCCACAAACGGATCGTGAATATATCGACGAAGATACGCCACAACGATCGGAACCTTCGGCATCGCGGCGGGCCTATGCCGAAGCCAAACGCATCGGTGAGGAGATCGCACTTGAAAGCGGCGTGCCGACGATCATTGCACGACCGTTTGCGTTTATCGGGGCTGGGTTACCACTGGATGCCAGCTTCGCGGCCAGCCAGTTTCTCGCGGATGGCCTAGCCGGCCGACCGATTCGCGTCCGAAACGGGAATGTCGTGCGATCTTATCTCGATGCCGCGGACTTGGCCGAGTGGCTGTGGGCCATTTTAATGAGAGGCCAACCCGGCCGGGCTTACAATGTTGGCAGCGACCGGCCGACTACGCTGGAAAAGTTGGCCCATGCAGTCGCCGACCAATGCGGCGTGAACGTGGAAATTGCCGATGAGTCGATTGCGGAACATTATGTGCCATCGACGACAAGAGCCAACGTCGAGTTGGGACTCTCGCAAACGGTCGATTTGTTGACCTCAGTCAAAAGAACTGTGACCTGGCACCGGGAGCAAGCCGTTGCAACACCCGGTTGTTGAAACTGACTTGCGGCGAATTGTCGCGGCAAACCTTCCCTGGCAGCAACTGGCCGGTGCCACGGTAATCATCAGCGGCGCGGCGGGATTCATACCCGCGTACATGGTCGAGTCGTTGCTCGCGCTGGACGGGCAGCACAAGCCAGCCCGCGTGATTGCGTTGGTTCGCAATCGGAAGCGTGCCGAAATGCGATTCGCGCGGCACATCAGTTCCGGTCAACTTGAATTGCTCGTGCAAGACGTGTGCGCGGCGGTTCCTCCTGCTGTGCGAGCCGACTTTGTCATCCATGCCGCGGGCCAAGCCAGTCCGAAGCACTATGGCACCGATCCCATCGGGACAATCGCACCGAACGTCGTCGGTACGGCAAACCTTCTGGAATTGGCGAAGCGCAGCGGCAGTAAGAGCTTTCTGTTCTTCAGCACGAGCGAGATTTATGGGACGCCCCCGCTCGTCCCAACGCCGGAAGATTCGAGCGGTCCGCTGGATCCGCTGGATGTGCGATCGTGTTACGGTGAATCGAAACGGCTCGGTGAAAACCTGTGCGTGGCCTACGCGCATCAGCATGGGGTAGCGGCGAAGATTGTCCGACCGTTCCACACCTACGGGCCGGGCATGCAGCCTAACGATGGCCGCGTGTTTGCTGATTTCGTTGCCGACGTTGTGGCGCGACGCTCCATCGTACTCAAGAGTGCCGGCACGGCGACGCGGTCGTTCTGCTATCTGGCCGACGCGGTCATCGGCTTTTTCACCGTGCTTCTCCGGGGTGAAGTTGGTCAAGCGTATAACGTCGGCAATCCCGACGGCGAGATCAGTATTCGCGGGCTGGCCGAGTTGATGGTCGGCTTGTTCCCGGAGCGCGACTTGAAAGTCGTTCGCAACGAAGTGCCGCGCGGCAATGACTACCTTGTCAGTACCGTGTCACGAAGTTGTCCGGACATTGCCCGTGTTCGTGCCCTGGGATGGCAGCCGGAGACCGGGTTGGAAGTCGGGTTCCGCCGCACGGTCGAAAGTTACGCATGACAGATACGTTACGCCAGTTGCGGTCGAGTTTTGAGCGCGGAGAAATCAGCAAGGCCGCGTTCATCGAGCGGATGCACGCCCGGCACGCGCAACTATATGAATACGCCGATCTGCTGCATGATTGCGAAGTGTCGGCCATCGCGATTAGCGCGGGTGCCGTGGTCATGTCCAGCCGTGATGGGCTGAAGTTTCATGTGGACCCGGCCGACTGGCGTGCCGCTCCGGTCGAAGCCCTAAACTTCGGTGATTACGAGCAGGCGGACGCGCAGTTGCTGAGTTCGTTGTTCGCGCCGGACCAGATCATATTGGATGTCGGGGCCAACATCGGCTGGTATGCGTTGCATGCGGCCGACCGTTTTCCCTCGTCGATCGTTCATGCATTCGAACCCGTGCCGCGCACATACGAGTATCTGCAACGCAATATTGCGATGAACGACCTTGGCAATGTGTTTGCGAACAATTTCGGACTCTCCGACCGCAGCGGCGACGTCACGTTCTTCGTGTATCCCGAAGGATCGGGTGGTGCGTCGATGGCGAATACGTCGCAACGTACCAGCGTGACGGAAGTAACCGCGAAGGTTCGCCGACTGGATGAACTGGAATTGTCACCGGATGTCATCAAGATCGACGTGGAAGGCGCGGAGTTGCTGGCATTTCGAGGTGGCATTGAGACCATTACGCGTTGCCGGTCGGCGATCTTCGCGGAAATGCTGCGGAAGTGGACGGCAATTTTCGACTATCATCCGAATGCGATTCTTGAGTTACTCGGCGGCCTGGGGTATCGCTGCTACTTTTTGGTGGATCAACAACCTCGTCGTCTCGAACGCATGACCGACGATGTGACAGCGACGAATTTCCTGTTCCTACACGCGGATCGTCATGCCGAGCAGATCCGCGAGATCGAATCGGCATGATGCGCGATGCCACCGAATTCGCGCAGCAGATTCGAGGCCATGCATTGCGCATGGTCGGTGCCGCCAAAGCTTCGCACATCGGCAGTTGCCTGTCCTGCGCCGACATTCTGGCTGTTCTGTACGCCGAAGTGTTGCGCGTGGACCCCACGCGAACGGATTGGCCGGAGCGTGACCGCTTCATACTGAGCAAAGGGCACGCGGCAGCGATTCAGTACGCGGCACTCGCCGAGCGCGGCTTCTTACCGATTGAACAGTTGACCACTTTTTGTGGTGACGGTTCAGCTCTGACGGGGCACGTCAGCCACAAGGTGGCGGGCGTGGAAGTTTCCACAGGATCACTGGGTCACGGACTGCCAATCGGGTGCGGAATGGCGATCGGAGCCAAACGCAAACAGGAAAGTTGGCGCACGTTCGTGTTGTTATCCGATGGCGAATTGGATGAGGGATCGAACTGGGAAGCAGCATTGTTTGCAGGCCATCACGGGCTGGACCAACTTGTCGCCATTGTGGATTACAACAAGATTCAGAGCTTCGGCAACGTGAAAGACGTGCTGGAGTTGGAACCCTTGGCCGATAAGTGGCGGGCATTTCGCTGCGAAGTTCGCGAGCTGGACGGTCACGACATTCCCGCGCTGCGCGAGACATTGAAACAAGTACCGTTCCAACCCGGACGGCCTAGCGTCGTAATTGCACACACAGTCAAAGGCAAAGGCGTGTCGTTCATGGAGAACGACTTGCTCTGGCACTATCGCTCGCCGGACCAGACACAACTCACGAGTGCGCTGGCCGAGTTGGGGTGTGGCCCGTGAGAACGGCCTTTATTGAAGCGCTGTGTGAAGCCGCTGCCGCTGATTCGCGCATTTTTCTGGTCTGCGGTGACCTCGGCTATTCCGTGCTAGAGCGCTTCGCCACGCGGTTTCCGGATCGTTATCTGAATGCCGGGGTCGCTGAGCAAAACATGATCGGTGTCGCTGCCGGGCTGGCCCTCACCGGGCACGTCGTTTTCGTCTATTCGATTGTGAACTTTCCGGTGATGCGCTGTCTGGAACAAGTACGCAATGACGTGGCGTATCACGCGCTGAACGTCAAGATCGTGACCGTCGGCGGCGGTATGGTGTATGGCAGCCACGGCTACACTCATCACGGTGCAGAAGACCTGGCCGTGATGCGCGTGATGCCGAACATGACCGTGGTGGCTCCGGGCGATCCGCTGGAATCGGCGTGGGCAACACGTCAGGCGGCGTCACTCCCTGGTCCGGTCTATTTGCGATTGGCACGCGGCGGCGAACCGCGTTTCCATGATTCCGAAGGCTCGAATTGGCGTGTGGGTGAGCCGATCGCGGTTCGCGCTGGCACCGATGTGACTCTGGCCAGCACTGGCGGCATGTTGTCGACGACGCTGGCCGCTGCCGACATTCTGGCGAAGAGCGGCTGCTCAGCGGCCGTGTTCAGCGTGCCGTTCCTCGCGCCGCTCCATGCCGAGACACTATTTGCGTCGGCGCAGCTGACGGGTCGCTTATTGACCATCGAAGACCACGGCGTCGGTGGTCTTGGCACACAGATTGCCGAATCGCTGGCGACGCAACGGCAACGGTTCGCTTTCCGCCCATTGCGATTTGGGTCCACACCGCTCACCGTAAGCGGAACCAACGAACAACTGCTCGCACGGCATGGCCTCGCCCCCGCCGACATTGCTGACGCCGCGTTGAGTTTGCGACCTCATGGTGGATGAACGAATTACGATTGCGGCGACATCGGGCCCACGTCCGGTCGTCCTCACGGGTGCCACCGGCTTTATTGGCCGGGCGGTGCTTGCTCAATTGGTCGAGTTGGGGATACCGGTTCGAGCACTTGCGCATCGGGCCGCGTCGGTCAGGTCCGATGTGCCGGTCGAATGGCATGTTGGCGATATCCGCGACCATGCGATGTGGCATCGACTGCTGCCCGGTGCCGGTGCGATCATTCACTTGGCGTCGGCGGGCGTCGCCGACTTGAACGCGGTCACGGAGAACGTCGAAACCAATCTCCTCGCGTTTGCAGCCATGATGCGGGCCGCGCATCAACAGCAACTCCGCCGCGTGATCCTTGCCGGAAGTTGTTTCGAATACGGTCGTGCTGGTGAATCGATACTGGATCGTGGGTTGCGCGAGTCCGATCCGCTGTGTCCGACCAACGTTTATGCCGCCACCAAGGCGAGCGTTACGTTGTTGGCTGGTCCTTTGAGCGATGATCTGGAATTGGAAACAGTGGTATTGCGCCCGTTCCATGTCTATGGCGTCGATGAGCCGGCCGAGCGACTGATTCCTGCGGTGTTGAACATGGCGCGGGCGGGAAGCGATATCTGCACAACCTCAGGCGAACAGATCCGCGATTTGGTACACCTGACGGATGTTGCTCGTGCCTTCGTCGCTGCGGTGTCCGCCCCATCCGTCCGGGATAACGACGATTACCTGAGCATCTTCAATGTTGGCACGGGCCTCGCAACATCGTTGGCCGATGTGATTCGCCGACTCGTGACTCTCTGCGAATTGAAGCCCGAGCGCCTTCAATTGGGTGCCGTACCTTATCGCCCGCGCGAAATGTGGCGGCTGGTCGCCGATCCGACTCGGGCACGGGTGGTACTGGGTTGGACCCCTCGGATCACACTCGACGAAGGGCTGAGAGCCTTGGTTGCCAAGTCGTAGACATGACCACTCCGACCCTGGCAATTCTGATTCCGGTCTACAATGTCGGGCGCTTCTTGCGCGCGACGCTCGAGTCCGTGCGAACACAAACGAGCTGTGCTGACGAAGTCATTATTCTCGACAATTGCTCAACGGATGACACGCCGGCCATCGCTCGTGAGTTCGCTGACTTGCCCGGTTTTCGATTCGAAAGAAACACCGAAAACATCGGTGCGGTTCCCAACTGGATCGCCATCGAGACCTTGGCACGATCCGACTATGCCATGGTGCTGCCCGGCGACGATTTGCTCCTGCCCGATTGTGTTGACCGGTGGCGCAACGCCGTTGCCGCCCACCCGCACCTTGGTCTGTACATGGCCGGGCATCGAATCATCGACGGCGACGGCCGTGAATTGCCGCCGTCGTCACCGGCAGCGCCGTTAACAGATGGCGTATCCACCGGCGGCAAGCTCATTGACTGGATGATGCTGTATGGCCAACTCAACATTGTCGCCGGCACAGTGGTAGACCGATCCGCGTACCACGCCGTTGGCGGATTCGATGCCCGGCTTCGTGGTGCCCTCGATTTCGATCTCTATGTACGCCTCGCCGGTCGAGGCGATATTTATTATGAGCGGGCACCCAATGCGGTGGTGCGCGAGCATGACGGCCAATGGTCCAAAGACGTATATCGCACGGATAATTTCGACGCCGACGTGCTGTTCGACAAGGTGGCCGAGATGCCATTTCTCACGCCGGAACAAATCCGGCTTTACGTCGAGGGGCTGTGCAATTACGCCCGGCAATTTTACTCCAGGCCGCTGCGCGACGCGCAGCGAACGGTTACGGATATCGCTGGCGAGCGCAAACGGGCTTATGCGCGACTGCAAAAGTGGCGCACGTCTGGTAAGGCGTATGCCAAATGGGTGCGCCTCTGGCCGCAGCGCTGGTCGCCGTGGTTGGCATGGTTGGCCGGTGGATCGCGATTGGGAATCTGGGCGATGCACCGTGTACTTGCCGGCACGCGCCGATGACGCCGACGATCAGCTTGTGCATGCCGACCTATAGCCGCGCGCGGCAACTCTCCATCGCGCTGCCGGCGTTGCTTGAAGCAGTTCGGACCCATTCGCACGGCTCCGAGTTCGAGATTTGCGTCAGTGACAATGCTTCGCAGGATGACACGGCGAACGTAATTGCCCGCGTCGTCGGACAATTCGACGGCATGAATGTCCGATGCGAACGGCAAGCCAGGAACTTGGGCTTCGCCGGCAACTTCGCGGCCGTCATGCGACTGGCGATAGGTGACACCTTTGTGCTGCTCGCCGATGATGATGAATTGAAGCCGGAAGCGCTCGACCTGCTCCTGTCGGCAACGCGTCTGGTCACGGCACAAACGCCGCTAGTGTTGTTCGATACTCTGCCGGGTGGCGACGCGGTGTTTCGCCGAATGCCGCGGCCAACCGAAAGAACGACGATCCACGGACCACACGAACTATTGCAGCTACTGGGCATATTTCATGCGACTTTCGTATCGAACCTGCTGTTTCATCGCGAGACGGCACTCGCGAAATTGACGCCCGCGATGCTGCAATCACGCTATCCGCATACGGCGGTAACGCTGACGATGCTGTGCGACGCACCGGCGACGTTTGTGCCCGGCAAACTCGTCAACGTCACGCTCCCGGCCGACACTGGCGATCAGCCGCTGCTCACCTGCGTCGATATGGCACGGGTGATGAGCGACTACGCTCTGGGCGATTCGCGCAGCAAACCGTTGCGCGGCAAAGTCTACCGGTTTCTGATGAAGATGATTCCGACAGCGGTGTACCTGCAGCGAACCGAGGTTTGCGTCGGTGATGGCACCAACCCCTTTGCCGCGCTGACCGCTACTAATCTTCGCGATTGTTACCGTCATTCGGCACTCTCGCGAATGCTGGCAGTCTTCATGTATTGGGCGGCATGTTGTACTCCACTGGTTCTATTGCGTGGAATACTCCGCCGGGTCTCACGGCACGCTCGATAACCACATGCTTCGTCGAGTCAACGACAAATTCCTGGTTTTGGCGGCGCGATTCGCATCACAAGGCACGCGAACCATTTCGACGATGATTCTTGCGCGATGCGTGGCCAAAGAAGATTATGGCCGCCTCGGCCTAATTATGGCGGTTCCGGGATTACTCGCCGCTGTTGGCGACCTCGGGATCTCGAGGTCGGTTGTCAACCGGACAGAGTTACCCGACGAAGAAGTGCGTGACACAGCACTGGTCCTGATGGTATCACTGTCGCTCGCGCTGGCGGCGGTTTCCATTGCTTCCGGTTGGTGGTACGACATTGATCGAAACGACCCGCGCTTGCGCTGGGTCGGCCTGATGATCGCGGCGACATTTGTTGTGCAAGGAATCCAAAGCGTTCAACTAGCGATCTTGCAGCGTGAACTTCGGTTTACCCGGTGGGCCGGCATCGAATTCCTGACCATGTGTGCGACGGTCGCAATCGGCATCAGCCTGGCATTGGCGGGCGGTGGTATATTTGCATTGGCGGCCCAACAGTTGTTGCCGCCGATTGTCGGAATCCTGATTACGATTCGAGCGAAGCCGCTCCGCTGGCCAAAGCGACTGCGTCGCGCCACGGCTGGCGCGTTTTATTCCTTCGGGTGGCGGGCTTCGCTGTTTCAGTATGCCAACAACGTTCAAGTTCCCGTGAGTAACCTCATCATTGCCGGCCCGTTAGGCGCGTTAGCCGATTCACTCGTTGGACAGTACGGCCGGGCGTTGCAAGTGCGTGATCTGCCGGGACAGAACCTGGTGTCCACGTTCGATTTGGTCCTCAGTCCATTATTGGCACGGTCTCGAGATCATCCGGAACGGCTGCGTGACCTGTACATTCGCGGAACCGTCGCAATAACCATGTTCCTATCCTTGGTGGCCGCCTGGTTCATAGTGGTGGCTCCGGACCTAATCCGCGTTTTTCTCGGAGCAACGTGGGCAGAGGTACCACCAATACTGCGGGCATTGTCGCCGGGACTTGTATCGCTGGGCATCGGCTACACTGGCTTGCTCGTAGCGCTCGCGCTGAATCGTCCGCTGGTCAATTTCGCCTGCTCGATGGCCGTGTTGGCGGTGCTGGGAGTTGCCGGTATCGCATATTGGTATACCGATTTGTGGACATTCTGCATTGTTCAAGCGGTAGGAAGCGCCTGGCCAATGTTGTTCATTGCCCGGTGGGCCGCCCACGCCGTGGGTATGTCACTCAGATCGGTCCTATTACGGATTGCCCCGCTCTTGCTGATAGCCGCGTTTGTCGGGGGAACATCGTGGGGGCTGCAACTTTCGCTGACGCAACTTGCGGCCAACGGATTTTTCGGCACATTCGTTCGACTGGCGACAGTTTCACTATTTGGTCTCGGACTGGCTTGGGGTTTGATCCATCGATTCAATCGGGACAACTACGAATGCGTTCGTAGCTTGATCGTTCGACCGACAGCGGCGACGCATTTGGAAGGGGCATGATCAAGACATTGAAACGATGGGTTCCCGAGCCATTCAAGGAATGGTATCGCAACACCCGATATCGTACGCGAATTCGTTGGCGGACTTGGTTGCGTGACGACCCGTCCCAGGCCGGCGAAATCTCGGTTGTACGGAAGCTCATTGCACCGGACTGGCCGCGCTATCTCGTCGATGTCGGTGCCAATGATGGGCAAACGATCTCCAATACATACACGTTCGCTCGTGATGGCTGGACTTCGCTCTTACTGGAGCCGCAGCCGAATGTGTTTGCCCGCTTGCAAAAGACCCATGCGGGCCGAGCCAATGTGATATGCCTGGAATTGGCCGCCGGCAAAGAGGCGGGCACTGCTACGTTGTTCATGGACGACGCCGACCCGACCGGCCTCGGCGCGACGATCAATGTCGAAGAAAGCGCCGAAATGGCTAGGCGGCGGGAAAACACGCGAACAATAGATATTCGACTTGAAACCTTGACCCGATTGCTCAAGCAGCACAACTTTCCGGCGGACTTCTCGTTGCTTTCGATTGATGCGGAAGGATGCGATCTCGACGTATTGCAGGGCCTCGACTTTGCCCAGTATCGGCCGAGGCTGATCATCACCGAGGAGTTTCGCGTTCATGCCGAGCGCGAGCGCATGAAATTAGACCTGCTCAAGGCAAACGGATATGTCCTTTATCAACCCATTGGCTGCAATGAACTGTGGGGTCGGCCCGAATTCCTGCCCAATCATACATGAGTCCATCATTGTTAAGTCTGGTCGTCAACTACTTCAATCCGAAAGCGCTGACGCGGGTCGAGGCAATTGCCACGCTGTGCCTGGAGGCACTGAAGGATTGCACGCAATGTCCGCTCGAAGTCATCCTTTCGGACGGTTCGGGCGTTGAAAGTCCGACGATTCGTGCCGTCTGTGAACGCCTGGGTTTCATTTACACGATCTCGCCGACACCCCAGAACTTCGAAGCGATCTATAACCACGGCCTCGGCATGGCGACGGGCGATTATGTCGGCATCCTCGAAAACGACATCTTTGTGGTCAAAGACTGGGATGTGCCGCTGATCGCCGAGATGCAGCGAACGGGTGCGTCCTTTGCCGTGCCGTATCTGTCCAGCTGCGACAACCACATTCAGCAGACGGGGTTTGTCGCCCGACACGTGACCTTCGAACCCTCGAACGTCAGTCATAACTTCATGGTCTTTGATCGCAAGGCGTTTGCGGCCGTTTATCCACTCGACACGCGGTTCAACGCCAACTTCAACGACAATGACATGTACATCCGCACCAAGCGCGCCGGCCTGAAGATTATCGTCGTCAACTGCGGCGGCATCGTTCACTACCGCGGCGCCAGCGCGGCCTACAATCCCTGGAATCCGATGCCGGTGGACGAAGCGATCTTTCTCGGCAAGTATCCCGAACTCAAGCGATGGCGCGTGCCGTATTGCCCCTATTCCTTCGCCGAGCCGTTCTTCTGTAAATCGTGGGCATACCGGATGTTGCTCAAGCTCTGTACGTGGTTTCCCAGCCGAACGACATCGGGTTACCTCGTCAAGCACTGCACGCGACTGGAGCCGATCTTTCACCGCGCATGAACGTATTCAAGAACATCTTGCGCCGCACCATCGGCGATCGCGCATACGGCGACTTGTCAAAGCGCAAGAACAATGCCCGGGCGCTTTGGAGTTATTACATTGCGCGGTACGTGCGCCGCGAGAAACACCTGGGCTATGACCGGGCGTATTACCAGGAAACGGACGGCGCGTATGGTCATTCATTCGACGTAATGGCGGCCGGGATCGTCAATCGGCATCATCCGACGCGGGTCGTGGATATCGGTTGCGGTTCTGGAGCATTCGGGGCCGCATTGTTGCGACACGGAGTTCGCGAGGTCTACGGTTACGATCAGTCGGCCGATGCCGTCGCACTTGCCCGCGAACACGGATTGACCGCGGCGGAAACTCTCGATGTAACCGCCACACATCATGTGCCAATCACGGCCGACGTGTGTACGTCGTTCGAGGTCGCGGAGCATTTGCCGGGACGATATGCCCAACGCTTTTGTTCCATTCTTGCCAGCATCGCACCGGTGGTCGTGATGACTGCCGCGCCGCCGGGGCAGGGCGGCCATATGCACCTCAACGAGCAATCATCTGAGTACTGGATTGACCTGATGCGCACGTGCGACATGGCACATGACCAGGCGGCAAACGCAGGCCTCAAGGCGGACTGGTGCGGACAAGTGGCCGCCCATTACCACGACAATCTGCTGGTATTTCGACGCAACCATCCATGAGTCAACGCATACTTATCACCGGTTCCAGCGGCCTGATCGGCTCCGAAGCCGTCGAGCATTTTTGCTCGCAGGGTTGGGCCGTCACCGGCGTGGACAACAATATGCGGGCCGACTTCTTCGGCCCCGGCGGCGACACGCGCTGGCGCCTCGGCCGATTGCGAGAGAAGTTTCCCGCTTTTGATCACCGTGATCTGGACATCCGCGATCGGCCGGCGATGACCCGCCTCGTGGGTGAAGTGAAGCCGGACTTGATCGTTCACGCGGCTGCCCAGCCATCGCACGATCTCGCGGCCAGCCGCCCGTTCGATGACTTCGATGTCAACGCCGTCGGCACGCTCAATCTGCTGGAAGCGACCCGGCAGAATGCGCCCGAAGCCGTCTTTGTGTTTATGAGTACGAACAAGGTCTATGGCGACGTGCCGAACGAATTGCAACTCGTGGAGAAAGAAACCCGGTGGGACTATGCCCGGGCGGAAGACTTTCACGGCGTTAAAGAGAATTGTCGTATCGATGCTTGCTTGCACAGCTTATTCGGTGCCAGCAAAGTTGCCGCCGATGTGTTGGCACAGGAGTACGGCCGGTACTTCAACATGAAGGTCGGCGTCTTTCGCGGCGGCTGCCTCACCGGTCCCAATCACTCCGGCGTACAGTTGCACGGCTTCCTCGCGTATCTGTTCAAAGTGTGCAAAGAAGGCGGCACCTACACGGTGTTCGGTTACAAAGGCAAACAAGTCCGCGATAACATTCACGCCGCCGACGTCATCGCCGCCTTCGAGTGCTACTTCAAGAACCCCCGGCCCGGTGAGGTTTACAACCTTGGTGGCGGCCGTGATAACTCATGCTCGATGTTGGAGGCCATCGCCGCCGCCGAGCAATTGACCGGTAAGAAGATGAATTGGAAATATAGCGAGCAGGCCCGCCGCGGCGATCACATTTGCTACATCAGCGACCTGGCCAAGCTGCGGAACCACTTCCCAAGTTGGTGTCTGACCCGCTCGTTAGCCGACATCTATGAAGAACTGGTGCGGGCCAGCGCGGGTGCCGGATGACGCTGGCCGCGACGAACCGGTTGCTCGTTCTCGAAGCCGACACACCTTGGATCTGGAACCTTTTTGCGGCCTTGCCCGAGGGGTGGCAGGCCGACCGGTGTGGGCCGGTGTCCGCCGGCGTGTCACCACGACGTTGGCGCGAAGCCACCGCTGCCGGTCACGTTCCAGTTCCGGGTTGGACGCGAGTATTCGGCCTATCGACCGCGCTATTGGCTCGCCGCGTTGCCGCACGATTGCGTTCGAATCGTTATCGTGCCATCGTGCATACGATTCCCTGGACGGCGGGGCTGCTTGATCGTTTCCGCGACGTTCCGCATGTGTATCGTCCGCACGATTACTTCGGCATGTATTCGTGGAATCAAAAGCGCGTCAGGATATTGGAAGGACAATTGCTCGCTGGGTGTCGGCTCGTTCTTCCGATTTCCGCGGCACAGGCCGACGACTTCCGCAAGGATGGCGACTCGCCGATTCGCGTATTGCCCAATGCCGTGACCAAAGAGTTTGTGCAACGGTTGCGGGGGCCGATGCCAGTGCGACCCGCCGACTTGCCCACGGGCAAGCCCGTCGTCGGCTGCATCGGCCAAATCAACCGAAGCTACGACTTCGCATTGGCCCTGGCGCTCGCCAGCGCTGTACCCGAGGCTGCTTTTGTCTACATCGGCCCGGTGTTGGATGACGACCCGGGCGTGAAGAGGCAGATCGATGCGCTGTTTGCTTGCTCAAATGTTACTTGGCTCGGGAAAAAACCGCACGAGCAACTTCCAGATTACCTGCGCCATTTCGACGTTTGCTTCAATCCGCTGCAACCGACCGATTGGAATCATCGCCGCTCTCCGTTGCGACTGTACGACTATCTGGCCGCCGGGAAGCCGGTGTTGAGTACCAACGTGGCGGCAGCCCGAAGCCACGAAGGCCACGTCGAATCTTGTACCTCGGCGAGTGAGGCCAAGACGCACTTGCGCTCGATGCTCGCACCGGACTATCACATCGATGAACTTGCCCGGCAACAATATGTTGACGCCAACACGTGGAACGAACGCGCCCGACAGCTTGTCGGCCTCATTGATGAGTTCTGCCGTTAAAGTGCCGCCCACACGTGTTCTTGTCCGGCCGTTTTATCCCGACTTCCTGGGAAACAAGCTATTTACCGGCGGCAAAGATTTGAACGACCGCTGGTTGGAGCCTTATGTCCGCGTCAGGGAATTGGCGGCAACGCGCGGCATTGAGATCGACACATGGGATATGCACGCCTTAGAGTCGGCCGATGTCGTGATGTATCAGGATTTGCCCACCCATCGCCATGAATTGCTGGACGCCAAACGAAAAGCGCCGCATGCTCGCTTCGTATTGATGTTGGTCGAATCGCCGCTGGGGCGACCGCATTGTTTTCACAATGAGAATCACAGCGACTTCGACATCATCTTGACCTACAACTGGCGCCTCTGCGATGAGAAGCGCTACTTCCGTTATTATCTTCCGATCGGAACGGCACCGCCGGCGGCCGACCCGCCGTATTCGCAGCGCAAGCCACTGGTGATGATCAATTCCAATCGACTTCTCGGACCTATGGGACTGTTAGCGTTTCGGCAGCCAGGGCTAAGTGGTTTGCCCGGCATCGCCTGGCTATTCCGTGATTGGAAGGTGGGTGCGAGCGGCATGCTGCATCAAACGCGCGGCGAACTCTATTCGCGCCGTCGCAAGCTGGCGCGGCTTGCCGATCGTGAGTTTCCCGGTTTGCTGGAGGTGTTCGGCCCGGGCTGGAGCGGCGAGCCAGTCGGCTGGATCAGCAAGTTCATTCGCCCAAAGCCATTTGCCTGCGCATGCGGCCCTTCGGGCAGGAAAGACGACCTGTTGCCCCAATATCGCTTCGGCATAGCATTTGAAAACGTCGTGGGCGATGTAGGCTATATTTCCGAAAAGATCTTCGATACGCTGTCGGCGGGAGTTGTGCCAATTTACTTTGGCGACGAGCGCATAGCCGAACATGTGGACCCGGCATGTTTCGTTGATGCACGCAAGTTTGCTTCCGATGGCGATTTGTTGAATTGGGTTCGTGATTGTCCCGAGTCCGAGTGGCGACGATTGCGCGAAGCGGGGCAAAAGTATATCACCAGCGACACCGCCAGGAAGTTCCAGTCTGAGGCGTTCGCACAGCGCATGCTGGACGTACTTGAACTCGCCGCCCGAAAGCCCCGATGACGCCGACATTGACCATCGCCATCCCGACCTGGAATCGCAATGCGCTATTGCACAAGCATGTGGCCGCGCTTTTGCCGCAGTTGACGGCAGAAGTTCGGTTGGAGATTCTCGATAACGCTTCGACAACTCCGGTGTCCGAATCGTTGGCCGAGTTGTTACAGCAATTCCCCCAGGTAGCCGCAACGGTGGTTCGGCATCACGTCAATATCGGCTCGTCGGGCAACGTGATGCGCTGCATGGAACGTTGTCAAACGCCGTGGCTATGGATCCTTGGCGACGATGATCGACCACTTGCAAATGCGATACAGACAGCACTGAGTGCCACACGTCAACATGCCAAATGCCTCGCCATCAATTTTTCGTCGATGCATCGCTACAGCGGCTCCGACCTGGTGTCAGATGGCCTTGAGGACTTCGTTCGCAAGACTCCGGCTTTTGCGAACCTGACGTTGATTTCCAACAACTTGTATCACGCAGATCGCCTGAGACAACACGTGCGGACGGGCTACTTTTTCGCTTATTCGCTGTATCCCCATCTGGCTTGCGTGCTATCGGAGCTTAACGCCAACGGCGGCCAGTGCTGTTTTACCTCGGCGCAGCTGGTCGAGTGGGGGCCGGATAGCCAATGGTCGCGCGTAATGGCCGGGGCTGGTATGGGTGTGCTGCTTGATTTACCGCTGCCGCATCGTGTCCGGCGTCTCCTGGTGCCTCCACTGATCGGCGTGGCGGGCCGGTTCAGCTCACTGGCCATACTGTTGCTTGATCAGATCGGCATAAGCATGGATGCACCCACCGCTCGCTATGTTTATGAACAAGCTTATCAACGCTTGTACCGCCACGAACGGCGTTGGTCAAATGGCCTGATGCGATGGGTCGGAAAGTTGATGATGCTGATGCCGGGATTGTCCCGATCACTGTACCAGACTTATCGGCGGATGCGGGGGAGTCCACGGACAGCACCTGATGTCAATGAAATGGCTCGGACATGAGTCCATTGAACATCGCCGGCTATGTTCAATTGCGGCGAACCGTGGGCCGAGTGACCGGCGTCGGCAAGTTCATCGCCAATGCCCCGATTGCACTGGCGCACCTGAGTCACCAAGTCAAGCTCTTAGCCGCTTGCGATGAAGTTGCCCCCGATTCACCTTTACACAGCTTGCCCCTCTCGGTGTTGCCATACCGGCGACGCACCATCGAGTGGGGGGGGGCACTGCTCGGCCGGCCGCGAATTGATGTGCAGTCCGATTGGCTGTGGTGCCCGGCTGAATCTTACGTCGCGGTTCGTGGCCCACGGCTCGCCATCACCGCACACACCAGCGACTGGGCCGAACCCGACTTGCCGTGGGCCAACGAATGGCGCTATCGCAAGCTCCGTGCCCGCTGGAAGATTTATTACAGAGCCATACGCCGGAGTGGCGCTCGGGTTCTTGCGGTGTCTGATTTTCTGAAGCAACGGTTGATCGAGCGAGTCGGCATTCCCGGCGACCGCATTCACGTGGTCGGACACGGCGTGGAAGACCGCTACTTCGCGGTAACGACTGATTCATCTGCGCATCAGCCATACATATTGGTCACCGGCGGCTTGAGCTTTTACAAGGGCGGTGACCGCGTCATCAATGTGGCTCGCCGCACTCCACAAATGACCTTTAGGGTCGTTGGCGAAGAACCGTCCAACGAACCGCATCCATCGAACGTCGTACCGTTCGGTTATCGCGCTGACGATTTGCCCAGCCTTTACGCCAACGCCGCTGCTGTATTGATTCTCTCGCGCTATGAAACCTTCGGCTTGCCCGCTGCCGAAGCGATGGCAGCCGGCGTGCCCGTTATCGTGTCCAGCGCTGGTGCCTTACCCGAAGTCGTCGGCGACGCCGGTTGCGTTGTGAACGGCGATAACGCCCTGTCTATCGTCGCCCAACTGACCGACTTGCTGCGCGATGACACCGCGCGGTCGCAAATGATTAAGCGTGGCCGCCGCCGCGCGGAAGTGTTTCGCTGGCATCGCACCGGTCAACGGATCGCCGACGCGCTGGGGAGTATTAGTTGAAACAATCCATCGCCAATGTCGCCATCGTCGTCCGTGATTACGATGAAGCCATCGCGTATTACACTGCGGTACTCGGTTTCGAGTTAATCGAAGACACCGACCTTGGCGGTGGCAAACGCTGGGTACTGGTTGCACCCCGCGAATCGCAAGGCACGCGACTACTGTTGGCCAAGGCGACGACTCCCGAACAATTGTCGCACGTCGGCAATCAGACCGGCGGCCGCGTCTTTTTGTTCTTGCACACCGACGACTTTCAGCGCGACTACGCCGCGATGAAGGCTAAAGCGGTGAAGTTCAACGAAGAACCGCGTGAGGCCGCATTCGGCCGCGTTGTGGTGTTTGAAGACCTGTACGGCAACAAGTGGGATTTGGTGCAGCGGCTGCGATAAAATCTCCGGGCCGACTGCCTTTTCATCATAGGCGCAATGTCTTCCAACTCCTTCCTCGTCGCACAACTCGGCGCTCGCATGCACTATGCGGTGCCGCGGATACTGCATCGCGCGGGGCGGTTGAATCGGCTCCTGACGGACATCGCAGCCAATCGCGGATGGTTGAGAACCCTGCGATTGTGGCCAAGTCCGTTACGCCCGGCCGCGGTCACGCGCTTGCTGAACCGGACGCCCAAAGACATTCCGCGGCGGCTGATCCGGGCATGCACGTCGCTGGGCATCTCCTACGCGCGGCAATTTGCCAACACCGGCTCGGAACGTGAAAGGGTCGAATTGTTTTTGCGGGTCGGTGAACGTTTCGGACAATGGTCCGTGCGGCAAAACTGGGGTCAAGCCGCTGGCGTCTTCGTGTACAATACAGCCGGCCTGGAAGTGATGCGCGAAGCGCGACATCGCGGCTTACGAACCGTCAGCGAGCAGACGATCGCGCCATATGCCGTCGAACGCATGATCCTTGCTCAGGAACGGGCGCGGTATCCGAGTTGGGAAAGTGATGCGACGGACTGCCCGGCCTTTGGAGCGTATGCGAATCGCGAACGGCAGGAGTGGGAAGTCGCCGACACAATCCTCTGTGGCTCCGACTTTGTGCGCGACGCGATCCATCAGGTTGGCGGACCGGTTGCCCGGTGTCGGGTCGTACCTTATGGTGTGGAATCCCGATTCGACATTCCGCCCGCGACCGCCCATGGTGGCCCATTGCGGGTGCTGACCGTTGGCACGGCAGGTCTGCGCAAAGGGACGCCGTACGCCATCGAAGTCGCCCAACGAATGCGCGGCCGAGCCGTCTTTCGTTGGGTTGGAGCGCTAAAGATGGCGGAGGCGGCGAAAGCTGAACTTGGTTCGGACGTGGAATTCACCGGGCCGGTTCCACGCACACGAGTCATCGATCATTACGCCTGGGCCGACGTTTTCTTACTGCCATCGCTTTGCGAAGGCTCGGCGACTGCGACCTACGAAGCGTTGACAGCCGGCCGACCAGTAGTATGTACACCGAACTGCGGCAGCGTGATCCGCGATGGCATCGAGGGCTTTGTGGTGCCGGTGCGCGATGTCAATACGATGATGGATCGGCTGGACCAACTGGCCGCTGACCCCGCCTTGCGTGAGCGAATGGCTAGCGCCGCCCGTCTACGGGCCATCGAAATGAACTATGAAGCGTACGCGCGCAACTTGCTTGCCGCGATTGACGCCTGATAAGTAGGACTCAATGAACAATCCGCTGTTTTGGATTCTGGTGTCTGCCTTGCTCGCCCTCGTGGGGTGGGGTGCCGTCGACTCACGTCGGCTGTATCGGTTTATCGTCCTGTTCGCGGCTGCTTTCTTTGGTTTCGTCGTGCCACAAATCAACGGTTTGTCGAATATCAGCGGCAACTCGTTTGGGATCATGCTTCCGGAAGGCGCGCTGGATCAAATTACGCTGATCAGTTTGTTGTGCGTCATCGCGACCTGGTTGGGCGACAATCGCGGCACATACCACCCTGGCACAGCCGCGATTTACACGTATGACCAATACGATCCAAATCGATTGATTCGCATTGCCGTCGGCCTGACTTTATCCGGCGTCCTGATCTCCCAAATCGGCCTGATAGTTCTGGATGTCGAATACATCGAAAACCTCGGCGCTCAATGGACCGGGCCGATCACGATCTTCCTGTTTTTCCAGTCGATGCAGAAGTATGGGTTGGCACTTGCCGTCTTGATTTATTGCCGGACGCGATCACCCGTGGCGATGATGTGTGCCGCCTTCAACATCATCACGAGTTTGCTGGCCTTTGCCGCGGTCGCTCGCCGCGGTGCCTTGGCCGACACCTTTTTCATGGTGGTCCTGGGCATGTACTTCGGCCGCCGCATCGTATTGCCGGCCTGGTTGCTCGGCGTGCTATTCGTCGTTGGGACGCTTTGGAGCCACGCCATCGGCGAATTTCGCGGACGCAGCGGTATGACGTTTGGCGAACGAATTGAAAACATGGACCTTTTCGGTGCGTTCGGCCATACATGGAACAACGGCGGCCACGAACTCGCTAACGCGGCGATCCTGTGTCATTGCGTCAACGAAACCGGAGAATTGGACTTTGGCAAGGTTCACTGGAACCAGCTGGTCCACGGTTACTTCCCCGGTCAGATTTTCGGTCACGAGTTGAAAAAAGCGATCAAGTTCGAAGAACGGGACTTGAGTTTGGAGCTTCTCGGTTACAAGCCTGCGGTCGGCACCACTCAGACCGGCATGGCCGACGCTTACCGTTCATTCTGGTATCTGGGGTGCCTCAAGTTTTACATCATCGGCTACGTGATGGGTCGCTGGTGGAATCGCGCCAATCGCGGCGATTTCCGCTCGCAGCTTACCTATATATCGATCATGAGCGCCGCGCTTCACACTATCTCACACGGCACGTATTGGCTCATGAACTCGTACATCCACATGGTGATCTTCGCCTACCCATGCCTGTACTGGGCGAGACATCACCTGATTGGCGTGGACCGCCTGCGGCCGAAGCAACGACAGCCGATTGCGATGCACTAAACCATTGGCCCGACCCCCGCCGAGGCCAGCGCCGCCAGCAATCCCGCGACCGGATCGGCTTCCCGCCGCCAACGCGCCAGCACGCCGGGGCCGGCCGCACGATACTGCATTAGTGTCTCAGAAAATGTGACGTCAAGTAAGGCAACGATCAATGCCGAGCGGTCGCCACGTTCGAACAACCGACCGTTCACGCGATCATGCACCAGCTCCGCGGCGGCACCGACGATATCGGTGGCTACAACGGCTAAGCCTGCGGCGACAGCTTCATTCACCACCACGCCCCACGGTTCATCGTCACTTGGCAAAACCAAAACGCGCCCGCCGCGCTGCAAGCGCGCTACTTCCCGCTGGTCATCAATAAAGCCAGCCCAATGTACGCGGGAGCGCAGCAGCTCGGGCACCCGTGCTTCTAATTCAGAGCGCAACGGGCCGTCGCCGACGATCAGCAAATCCCAGCCCGGCCGCAAGTCCGCTATTGCCACGAACCCATCAATGAGCAGATCGACGCGCTTGACTTGGGCCAGTCGGCCGCAATACACGAGGTAATCACGATCTGCCGGCAAATGCTGGCGGCGATACGCCTCGGCCACTTCCTGCGATGTCACTGAAGCGATCATCGCATAGTCCGGTTCGTAAGGCGTGTAGAAGATTCTCTCGTCCGGCACGCCGTACCTGCGAAAGTACGCCCGACCCAATGAACCGCAGGCGAGCGCACCATTGACTCGACGAAGCAGATATGAAAGCAATCGTCGCTTCACCCGACTTTTCAAACCGCTCGCCTGATCACCCTTGATGTTGCTGTCGCCAAATAGGAAACATGGAATGTTGTGACGGCGGCACCAGCGCAGTATGCGCACGCGGCCTGCGTCGTTGTACCCGAGCAATACCACCGCCTCGGCGCGGTTATCAATCAGCCAACGAATGATCCGACCGCCTTTGCGGTATTCGTGAAGTGCATGAGTCAGCTTGGATTGATCGTCGGCGCGTTCCCCGATGCCGAACCGTACCGGCCGGATTTCCGCCTCGGCGTCCGCACTCCATGGCGCATTCGATACATCGTGCGTGAAGAGGCTGTGCCAGACGATGCCCGGCACTTCTCGCACCAGCCGGCGGTGATAATGCAGTCGGTACGGCGTCAGCGCGTTGCTGACGATGGCGACCACGGGTGACGGCATCGGCTCTCTCGTTGGGGCGACTTCGCGCACGATAGGACATTTCCGCGTCACGGCCATATGCGCA
>JANLTA010000085.1:0-2701 GCA_031362705.1 Gemmataceae bacterium
AATAATTCTGGTTTAGAACCGCACTCAAGGCCTAAGTTAACTTCTTTACCGAATTTTACGAGCTCTTGTACTAAGTGGCGTTGTTGATTTACTTTGATTGGATAAACGCCGCGATACTGGCCCTTGTAGCTGTGATCAACAAAAGCTTTTTGAAAGCACGAGTGCATTAAGTGTACACGTTGTTTAATGATATCAGGAAAACGAATCATGATCGGAATGCGAATACCACGATCTTGTAATTCTTGAGTAAGTTCGTAAAGATCGACATTGGCCGCCTTCAGCCCCGGCTCCATACCGATATCCCGCGCTTACGGAAGGGCGGCGTCGGGGCACAGTTCTGGTCGGCGTATGTACCCGTCTCGTCAGCGGCGAAGGGCAAAGCTGTCACCATGACGCTGGAACAGATCGATACCATCCATCGCATGATTGCCAGTTATCCGGAGACGTTTCGCTTTGCCGGCACCACCGACGACATCCTGGCCGCCCGGCGCGAGGGCAAGATTGCCTCGCTCATCGGCGTCGAAGGCGGGCACAGCATCGACAACTCGCTCGGCACGCTGCGGATGCTGTACCAACTTGGCGTGCGCTACATGACGCTGACCCACTCCGACTCGCTGGACTGGGCCGACTCCGCAACCGACAAACCGAAATCGAATGGCCTCTCCACGTTCGGCGAACAAGTTGTTGCCGAGATGAACCGGCTCGGCATGATCGTCGATATCTCGCACGTGTCGCCGGACACGATGAACCATGTGCTGAAGATCACCCGCGCACCGGTGATCGCATCGCATTCGTCGGCATATGCCCTGTCCAATCATCCACGCAACGTACCCGATGAAGTGTTGAAACAACTCAAAGCCAACGGCGGCGTGGTGATGGTCAACTTCTATTCGGGCTTCATTCTGCCTGAGGGAGCGGCAGCCGCCAGGGTCTTCATGGCCGCGTACCGGGAGATGAAGAAGACGATCACCGACGATGCCGAGCTGGAAAAGAAAGTCGGCGAGTGGTTCAAAGCCAATCCGATCCCGCGCGGCACCGTCTACAAGGTCGTCGATCACATCGAACACATCATCAAAGTCGCGGGCATCGATCACGTCGGCCTGGGTTCCGACTTCGACGGCATACCATTGTTGCCCGAGCAACTTGAAGACGTGTCCACGTATCCTGTCATCACGCAGATCTTGCTGGATCGTGGCCACAGTGCTGACGACATCAAGAAAGTTCTCGGCGGCAACGTCTTCCGCGCGATGAAGCGGACGGAAGAGGTGGCCAAGGAATTGCAAGGGAAGTGAGGGACTAACGTTGCGTGATGATGCAACCCTTCAACCGGCCCGTGGCTTCCAGGATGCCACGTTGTATTTCCTGCCCGGTCGTCGTGTCGGCATCGGGTTGCCGCACGACCATATAGAGGGCGTCGCAGCAATCCGCGAGGGGCACCGCCTCGGCGGGTCGGGTCCACACGGGAGCGTCGATCAGCACCCAATCGGATTCCGAACGCAACCGCTCCATCAACGGCGGCCAACCGGCATCGGCCAGCGGCGTGCCGAGTCGGCCACTCGAAAGTGCCCGCATCGATTTCATCCGCGTGGGCTGAATGGCCCAGGGCAGGGGGGTTCGGCCCGCCAGCACATCGCGCAGCCCGGGACCGGAGGAGAGACCAAGTTTCTCCGCCAGCGATGGCCGAGCTGCATTGGCGTCGATCACTGTCACCCGCGCCGATTCGGTGCGCGCGATTGTCAGCGCTAAGTTCAGTAGGACGGTCGTCGTGCCAGCCTCGGCGGTCGCGCCGGTGAAGAGCAACACGCGCGGCGGACCGCTCGGCAACTGCAAAGCGATTTCGCCTAACAATAAGCGATACTGTTCGCTGATCGGATGATCCGGATCGTGCAGGGCGACAAGCTCGGATCCAAAGCCGCTGTCGGGTAGCACGCCGGCAACCACGGGACGGAAGCGAACGGTAAACAGACCGGGAGCCAGGGACTCATCGATATGTTGATAACTTGGAACATGTTGAGGTATTGTTTCGGTCGCCAGTTCGATTGGCGCATCGACCAGGCGCAATTCCGTCTCCGGCTTCGAGCCGACTTCCACGAAGGGCACGGCTTCATTGCCGACGAACCAATCGTGTTCCGGTTCGGGCGCGGACACGACCTCAAGGTTGTGTGCGCGGCCGTCGCCGTTTGTGCCAGGTTTCCACAGGTCGGACATCCGGCCCATTGGTGCAGACTCCTTCGCGCTGGGGATCAGCTCAGTTCGTCAGGGGCACAAATTCGTATCGATTGGGAGCGAGAAACGGCCCGCGCCACGGATCATCGACGTAGTCATCGTCGGTTTGCTTGGCGAGTTGCGGCGCGTGCGGCGGCGGCGTGAAGTCTTCGCACTCGGTCACACCGACCGCGCTGAGGCCGACGAGAGATTCCATTGCCGCTTCGACATCGACAGTTTGCAGCCCGGCCTTCAGCGTTAAGGTCAATGCAGTGTGGGCCGTTTGATTCAGAACGCGAGGGATGCCTTTGCTGCCACGAGCCAGGACTTCGACGGCTTCATCGGCGAAGACTCGATCGGGATGACCGCCGGCCCGCTCGACCTGGAAGCCAAGGTATTCGACGCACTCGCGCAGGATGAACGGTGTCAATCGCGCACGTGTAGTCAGTCGCTGAGCCAACCCGGCCATGTCCGGCCGGTCGATGGTCGTGATGAG
>JANLTA010000104.1:0-14086 GCA_031362705.1 Gemmataceae bacterium
GGAATGCAGTGGCCACCGAGACCAGGCCCCGGGAAGAATGGCTGAAAGCCAAATGGCTTTGAACGTGCCGCCTGAATCACTTCCCAAATGTCGATATTCATCGCCTCGAAGACGACCTTTAATTCGTTAACGAGTGCGATGTTGACGGCGCGATACGTGTTTTCCAGGATCTTGCACGCCTCGGCGACACGGGCATCGCGAACAGGCACCACTTCCTTGACAACTGAAGAATAGAGATCGACGGCGAGATCGCGGCTTGCATCGTTGATGCCGCCGACTACTTTGGGAATCGTCCGCGTCGTGTATCGCGGATTGCCAGGGTCTTCGCGTTCGGGGCTGAATGCGAGGAAAAAGTCCTCACCGGCGGTCAGCGTCGATTGTTCGAGAATCGGCTGAAGTAGTTGTTCGGTTGTGCCGGGATATGTTGTTGATTCCAGGATGATGAGTTGACCGGGCCGCAATCGGCGCGACAACATCTTGCCCGTCGAGATCACATAACTGAGATCGGGCTCGCGGGCGTCGGTCAGCGGCGTCGGCACGCAAATGATGACGACATCGGTGCCGGCGAATACGTCGGGATCACATGTCGGCTCGAATCGCTCCGTGGCCATGAGGCTGCGAATGCGATCGTTGCCGATATGGCGGATGTAGCTTTCGTGCCGATTGAGCGCATCAACCTTGAGAGCATCGGTATCGTAACCGCGCACATTGAAGCCGACGTTGGCAAAGGCCTCGGCAAGTGGCAAACCCACATAGCCGAGACCAACCACGCCGACCGTTGCGGTGCGGGTGCGAATCCGGTGAGCCGTGCGCTCGCCGGGGGTGTGTTTAACCTTCACCGCTGTCATCGGTGCGGCACTCCATTGCCGTGTGTGAACGGACTTGTGTGTCAGTTCCGGGCGATCATCTCTCGATAGTCCGCCACGTCCTGCGGCGGCACATCTGCAGGCGCCAAACCAAATCGCCGGGCTTGCTTCATCGCGGCGGCTGAGGCATCGGGCTGATTCGCTCGTCGATGCAACACCGCCAGTTGAAAGAACCGGGCAGCCGAAGGCGCGGCCATTGCGGCTTCATTCAAATCCCGGATGCCTTCGCTTTGTTTGCCGGCAGCAAACCACAGTCGCCCGCGGGTGTCGAGCAACTCGTCCAAGTGGCCGTGGCGATCAATGGCATCCTGGATCATGCGTTGGGCGTCGGGCATCTTTGCCGGATCAGCCAACGAAGTCCATGCCAAGTTATTCAGCGCGTTGAGGTTATCCGGGTCGCGGCTGAGAATATCGCGGTAAATGAAGGCCGCTTTGGGAGATTGCAGTTGTGCCTCGTACAAGTCTGCCAGCGCCAGTTGCAGTGCCATCGAGTTGGGCTGTTTCTGCGACCAACTTTTTACCATCCGCTCTATGGCCTGGATTTGCTGAGCGTTGGCCTCGCCTTGCCGAACCGCGATGGCGAACCCAGCGGCTTGGGCTTCCAACGAAAATGCCGTTCGGACTCCTGGCGTTTGCAGGAACTCCAGCGCCTCACCGATTCGCCCGGCTTTGCACATGAGAGTCACGAGGTGCAGAAGAGCCTGCGGGTCGCGTCCCATGCCTGCGGCGTACCAGTTAATGGCTGCCTCGCGAAGTGTCGCGGCGGCTGACGCTTGCTCCGCCAAAGGATAGCTCTGGAGAATCTCAAATGCCGCATGGCCACAGCGGACTTGTCGTGCCGCCCGATTCGTGCCGTCTTGAGCAGCGCGAATGTACTGGTCCATAATGTTCTTGGCCGCATCCGCCTGGCCGCCCAGCGCTAACCGCGCGCACTGAGTGACTAACGTCTCGAATCGGTTCGCATCGAGTCGCTGCAACACCGCAATTCGCCGATCGGCCGATGTCAGGTCATCGTCACGCAATGCTTCCTTAGCAAGGAATAACTGAGCGGCAAAATCATTGCCGTAGTCGCGTTCAATCTCTGCCAGAAGCTGTAAATATCTACCACCCTCGCCTTCCTGCCGGCATAATCGGGCGAGCAGCACGAGATCGCCGGCCTGCCGGTTCTTGATTTCGCCGAGCATCCGCATGGCTTCCTGGCGAGCCGTTTTTCCGTCCATCGGACGGTTGCGTTGTGAGGCAAACACGGTGGCCATCGCCCGCAAGTCTTCGTCGGCGAATCCACGAGCGCCTTTGTTTGCGTCCAACAACTGCACGGATTTTTGAAACGCCGACAGCGAGGGCGCGATGGTCAGATTCAGGGCCAGGGTTCGCCGCGCCCAGGAAGCATCGTCGGCGGCGACGCCCGGCTGATCGACAAACGACTGCAGTTTTTCACGAGCTTCGGCGATATGGCCGGTTTGCAACAACTGTTGCACGAGTTGCCGGCGAGCGTTGCCATTGCTCGGTTCAAATGCCACCGCGGCTTGCACATGGCCAAGCGCTTCCGCCTTCAATCCCGCCATTCCCAATGCCCTGGCGAGAATGACCGATGCCTCGTTCGGCGGCAGTGACTTTTTCGCCTGAACAATCAGTTCCTGCACTTTGGCCAGGTCCTGCCGTGACGCGTGATAGCCAAGCCGCGCAGACCACGCTTCATCGGAGAGCGGCGAAATCGTCGTGGCGCGGGCCAAAGTTGCTTCGGCATGTCGCGCAAGTCCGAGCTGTTGAAACAAACGCCCGAGCCACACTAGTTCGGGTGCCGATGCCGTGACGTTGTTGGTCACTAATCGATCGGCCAATGCCGACCGCGAAGAAGCCGAAGCCAACGGCAGCAGGTGTCGAATCAACGTTCGATCCATGTCCAGGCGCAAGCGCTCGAACAATGGCGTTTCTTCCATCAACACACGGACGCGACGATTCGTGGCATCGCCAGTCGCCAGTGCTGCTACCAGCATCTCCACGGGTTGATCCATGAATCCCGCATCCAGTGCATCGACGTAGCATTTGCGTGCCGAAGCGTTGCGATCTTCCAATTCATCCACACGCCCGCGAAGGAACAACACAGTCGGATCAGCGGCATGGGTCTTCGCCAAATCGTCGAGTTGACTGCGTGCGGCAACAAGGTTGTGTTGGGCAATGCTACATTCAACTGCAAAAACCTTGGCCGCTTTACCGCCCGGGCCTTCAACGGCTGCGACTTCGGCCGACAGTTGCGTCATGGCGGACTCGTTTGCCGCCATCAATGCGTGAGTCAAGAGGGCCGAACGCACACCGAGATGGTCCGGCCTGGCGATGCGCAATCGTTGCAGCGCCTCCACCAATTGAGATGATTCGCCCGTGGAGCCGCACGCGGTCACCAATTCGGAAAGGATGCGGCTGCGGTCTTCCGGATTGCACTTGTCGAGATTGCCGGCGATGGCGAACGCTGTCGGGCCGGATCCGCCTGGCCGTGTGCTTAGCAAGCGCAACTTGGCTATGCGAAACTCGGGCTGATCGCCGAGTCGTTTGCCGGCTTCCTCCAACGCAGTCGCTGCTCGTTCCGGGCCATTGAAGGCATCGAGCAGACGAAACTGCAGACCCAAAACTTCGACTTGATTATTGTGGCGCGTGAGGTATTGCTGCGTCAGCCGGAGTGCGTCGCCAGTTTTCTGGCGCCGATGCAGCAATTCAATCTTGGCAATCACTGCATGAGCGTTGGCATCATCGGCGCGAACCGGCTCCAGGCTGCGCTCCAGGTCTTTCAGGGCGGCTTCGCCACCAAAACGACGACACCGATCGGCTAATTCGCCGGCGACTTCAATGACCGTTCGCACCGGCAAGTCATTCTTCTGCAGCGCCGTGCGGTATTCTTTGACGGCCTCGAGAAAGTCGCCCTTACGTGCAAGAGCACGGGCAAATTCCAGCCGGAAATAGCCGGCCTGCGGGTCCACGTCGAAGATCCGACGGAACGCTTCTAACTCCTTCGTTCGCTCGTGCAGTTGTTCGTAACACTGCGCCTGCAGAAAGTTGGTTTGTTTGGCCAAGCCCGGCAATCGGGCGGACGATAGCCGCAACTCTTCCAGAAGCCTTGCCGCCCCGGCGAAGTCGCTGCGTCGCATCAGCAGGCGAGACTGCAAGTAATCGGCATTCCAACCGCGAGTGGCATTTCCCTCGCGCAATCGTTGCAATTCGCCGACGATTCGCTCCAGCGCTTCAATGCGGCCATCCAAGGCGAGAATGTCACCCAATAGCGTCAAGGCATCGGCATTGTCGGGATGGTCTTTCAATACGGCTTCCAGCTCCGCGGTCGCCTCGGCCGAATTGCCTTCGCTGAGCAGCAGCCATGCCAACTTGCAAGCAAGGCTCGTGGTCTGAGGCGACACTTCTCGTGCCTTCGTGAGATAACCACGGGCCGATGCATAACGGCCGGCAAGTTGCTCGATTTCAGCGGCCGTCGTTAATGCAGTCAGGTTTTCCGGCGAGATGCGAACCGCTTCTTTAGCGGCAGCCGCGGCATCGGTCAGCTTCCCGGTTGTCTTGAGAAGTCGAGCCAGTCCCAGCCGTGCTTCCACAGCGTCGGGCGACCGTTCGATGGCCGCTTCCAGCACGCGGCGAGCATCATCGGGCCGATGTAGGTGCCGTTGCAACAACGCGGCATAGGAGATTGAAGTCGCCACACGCTTTGGATCCACCTTGAGTGATTTCTCAAAGCTGGCCGCGGCGTCTGAATGTTTCGCGATCGCTTCATGACATACGCCAAGATTGGCGAGCAGGGTTGCGTCGTCCGGTGATTCGGGCAACAAACGTTCGAGGTGGTCCAGGCATTCCGACCATTGGCCAATCCGCAGATCAATGGCGATCACGCGGCGGCGCAGATCGGAGCGCTTCGGTTCAATTTGCAGGGCGCGATCAAGCAGCCCGGCCACATACGTTAGGTGCTTGCGGCTGTTGCCACGAGTTTCGATCCAGCCTACGAGTTCGACCAGCGTGTCGGCGTCGTCGGGGCGGAAATCGAGATATTGGTAAGTGAGTCGGATGGCGTCGTCGATTTTGTCGGCGTCGCGGGCTTCATCAATCTGTGCACGGAGATCGACGGCAATTCGGCCAAGTTGGTGCCGATGCAAAAAGAAGATGCCAACCCCGAGCAAACTGAGCACGAGGAGAAGTACAGCGGCAAACCGCAGGTGGAGCGTACGCATGGCGGTCGATCAAGGAGAAATCGGGCGGAAAAACAAACACAGTCCCGGCGCGACCCCGAGGGGCCAGCGGCCGAGACTGCGCGAGTCATATCAGGATTTTCGACGCAGCTTGCGGGCCAAGCCGAGGAACGGCACGCCCATACCGAGAAGGATCAACGTGCCCGGTTCCGGCGTTTCCGTCGGTGGGCCGCCGCCGCCTTCGGAAGGACGCGGCACGTTGGTAAACGTGATCGTGTCTTCCGTCAGGTTGTCCGAGTTACGATGAACCCGCGACGTGAAGAATCCGTCGACGGAGTTGTTCATGTCTGAGGCCGCGGAGAAGTTGCCCGCGCCGACGCTCCCGTAGAGCGGTTCGCCGTTGTACGTAAACGAGATATTATCTTTGGTCGGGTCATCGGTCGGCGTGGTCAAGCCAGGCGTCTTGCCGATCCGTTGCACGGTGGCCGTCCAGCCTTCCGGAGCGGTAATCGCGGCATCGCCAACCAGTCCTTCAAAGTCGTAGACGGTGAAATAGTCGCCAGCCGTCACGTACTGATCGGTGGGGACAACCACGGAATAAGTCCAGCGGTAATGGCCAGCTTCCGGCAAGACGGTGACGTTGATGGGCAACAAACCGGCTTGAACCGGAGCCGCCAGGGTCAGCGCACCAACTGCCGCCACAAGCGCGGTCAGCCATCGGTTTCGCAACATAGCATTCCTCCTTGACGCGTAATCTCGACCGGCGGGGCGGCCAAGTCCGATTCCAGTGAAATGAGCCGACACGACGGCGGCCCATCCAGTCGGGCGGCATACTAAAGACAACCGCCGAAGGCGTCAACCGCAAGTGGGTGCTGCGAGGTGCCCCTAGAACTAAAGCGTTCTACGCGACTTGTTACCTTAAACAAACGCCCTGTTTACATCGCGCGCGCACACTCACACCCCCCCATTGGGTGCACGCGCGCACGTCCACACCCCCCGGCCACATGCATCATTGGCGAGTGGCTCTCAGGGGGGCTTTGCAACGAAACTACGGCAGAGGCGGATTTGAACTCAAAATTGATTCCGACCGAAAGGGGGTGCCCTCTGCAGAACAAACAAATGGATCGAAACGATTTTTTCTCATAACCACAACACATTATTGTCATTCAAGTTGCAGCAAATAGATCCACCGGGCAGGTTCTGACCCGGTCGGAACAAACGCAAGTTACTAGACGCGTGACACGCCAAGGATTTGCCCGCTCACCTTGAAGTCGTTTCGTTGCAAAGCCCTCTCCGGGGGCAGGCAGCGCCAAGCAGAACCCGGCGAGTCGTACTTCGCTTCCCGTGCTGAAAAAGGAGGCACGTGTACGATAATGACTTTCGAGGACGTGATGCATCGACGGCAATTTTTTGTTGCTGCGCCAATGGCTTTTGCTGTTGCCGACTTTGTCCGCGTATGGACAGAAAGTGAACCAATGCCTGCCGAGAAGGACAAACGGCTCAAGATCATTGCCGACGATCCACTGGTGTTGGAAACGCCGGATCAGGTTCTCGCATCTAGCCGAGTCACACCGACGGCCGCATTGTTCGTGCGCAATCATCATGGAGCCAAAGCAATTTGTGACATGAAGCCGAGGCCAATGATTGGGAGTCTGGAGATCGGTGGATTAGTGCGGCAACAGCAATCCGTCCCGCTCGAAAAGTTGGCAACGCTGGCGACGACGGAAGTCGAGATGGTGCTTCAGTGTTCAGGTAACTTCCGGTCGCAATTTAGTCGCGTGTCGCCCATTGAGGGTACGCCCTGGAACAAGGGTGCCATCGGCAACGTGCGCTTCCGGGGTGTACCCATCGCCAACGTATTTAAGGCACTAAATCTTGTGATCGATTCCAACGCACGTTACCTCACGGCACGCGGTGCCGACCTGCCGGAGAAGCCTGGCCAGTCGCAGTACGAGAAAAGCGTGCCGCTGGAAGTTGCACTGTCGCGCGGCTTGCTGGCCACGGAGATGAACGGTGAACCGTTGCCGGCCATACATGGCGGCCCGCTGCGTCTTGTGATTCCCGGCTACTATGGCACCGTGCAGGTGAAATGGCTGACTCAACTGCGCTTGGAAGCGACGGAAACGACGAACTATTACCAGATGACCGACTACCGCACACCCAAGCAGCTGATCAAACCCGGCGCGGCAATTACGTACACGCCCGCCAACAGCGATCCGAACTTTGACATGAAGATCAATAGTCGGTTGTATTTCCCGGCCGACAAAGCGACGTTGAAAGCAACGGAACCATTCGTCGCCCGGGGCGTGGCTTGGAATGATGGTGCCGCCGTGTTGACGTCCGTAGACTTATCCACGGACGGCGGGCGCATCTGGCGCGCCGCAGACTTGGCACGGGCTGTCAGTCCATTTGCATTCCGTGAATGGAGTTGCACATTAACATTGCCGGCTGGCCCACACGAATTGTGGGTGCGCGCCACCGACGCTCATGGTCGAACACAACCACTTGATGGTGGATTGTTTTGGAACCCAGGTGGCTATGCCTGGAACGGCGTCGAAAAAATCTCGCTGACAACGAAGTAGAAACGACGCGACCCAGCTGACCGATTCCGTGGAATCAATTAGATGGGTCGCATCGTTTTTAAGCAAAACTTAGGCTGCGATCTGGCTCGCCTTGCGGCGACGGCGAATCAGGCCAACCGCACCGGCACCGGCCGCACACAGAGCCAACACGGTGGCGGGTTCGGGAACCGGAGCAATGACCACGCTTGTCGGGAAGCCACTGTACGTTCCGTAGTAAATCAGGTAATCGATACCAGATCCCAGCACGTTGCTGGCCGCAATCGATTGATCGGGCAGGCCCGCAAACGTACCGGTCAAAGCACCCGCACCCGTGTTGCTGATGACGACAAACACGTCGGTACTGGCTGGCGTGTAACCGGAAGGCAGCAAGTTTAAGGTGGCTACACCAGCACCCAATGTCACGGCACCGGCAGTCACCAGCACCTGATCGTATTGCGTACCGGCCGTGAGGCCCTGCAACTCAACATCGAAAATGCCGCCACCGGCGAAGGTGATACCGCCGCCGGTGCTGAGAATTCCAGGACTACACCCTGGTGCCAGAATGCCGCCTGGATTGATGTTTATCAATCCCGCGATGTTACCCGTGCCGCCGAGGATTGCACCGGAGTTGACATTGACCTGGCCGGTGCCGGTGCCTGAACCTACCGTGTTGGTGACGCACAGAGTCCCGGCGTTAACTGTTGTCGTGCCGGTGTAAATGTTGTTGCCCGAGATTTCTAGAATGCCAGGCCCGTTCTTGTTGATGCCGGCCGTGCCGTTGGAGATCACGCCGTTAATGGTCGTTTTGGCAGTGTTCATAATGTTGAACGTCTGAGCAACCGCTGCTCCCTGCAGGTTGACTGGTCCGTTCAGGGTCAACGCATTTGTCCCGCCGACGCCGAAGTAGCCGCCGGTGGAGGAAATGTTAATCTGGTTGCTGATCGTTCGGGCACCGCCGTCGGCACGAAGGTTCATGCCGAATCCGGTGGAGAACGACAGAGCGCCGGTGCCGAACGGGCCACTTGTCGGCGCTGAGTTGTTCGGCGTGGAGTCAATGCCGATGCCCATGGCGGCGTTGATAGTCGTGTCAAGAAAGGTGCCGCCGGAGTAGGTGTTGTTGCCAGTGAACGACCAGTTGCCGGATAACAAGTAAATGCCGCCGGCACCGCTGATAATGCCGGTTTGATTGGCATTGCCACCACCCGCTCCGCTCGTGCCGCTCAATTGCAGGCCGACACCGGTGGCGGTGAAGCCGCCGCTCGTTACAGTCGATGCTGTGTTGTTAATGATGATGTTACTGGCGATGGTCGAAGTGCCGGCCGGAGCCGTGATGGTATGTGGCGTGGCACCAGGTGTGCTTCCAGCTTGAACCGTGACATCTCGAGTGAAACTCGTCAAGAGTGGCCCCAGCGTCAACAGCGACCGAACGGAACCCCCCGTATCGCCAAGCAAAATGGGCGTCGCGCCGGTGCCGATCGCACCCGGAGTAAGCAGCGTGAGTGTCCCGCCGAGGATTTGCACGCCGCCGGTGAACCCGGCGGTGCTGTCGCCAGCCATCGTGGTCGTAATCGCTGCCGTATTCTTGACGAAGGTGCCGTTGCCGGACAACGCTCCGCCGAAAGAAGTAATCTGTGCGATGCTGCCCACGGTTAACGACCCGGAGCCGATGTTGACATTCCCGTAGCCATTAATGTTGCCGACGGTGGAGGTCGTGCCGTTGATGTCCAGCGTGGCCCCGCCGTTGATAAACACGTTCGGGGTGATTGGCAACGCATTGGCGACGCCATATTGCAGCGTGCCCGCGCCGATGCCGAAGAACGACGTGGTGGCGACGACGGTGATGGCCGTTGGCGTATTCAAAGTCAAAGTACCGTTGCCAGTTTTGATCAAACCTGCCGAACCAGTCGTACTAGCAGAAACCGTCAGGTTGCTGCCGGCGGTGACTGTAAAGCGGGCAGGATTGGCGCCAAATGCGAGTGTACCGTTGCTGATCGATCCAGCCGCGCCGCCAGTCGAAAGAATGGCCCCGGCGGTGGATGTGTGAGTGCCGGCACCTAGGTCAACGGTCTGCCCGCTAATCTTCATGGCGTTGGAAGCACTGGCACCCGGGCCAAACGTCGTGGCCACATTGACGTCGTAAGTCGCTGTTGCCGAGCCAGCGCCCAATGCCCCACCAGCCGTGTAAGCTGCAAACGGCACAACGGAAAACTGATTCGTATTCGGCGCGGGCACAACAATAGTCTGCAATGCCGCGAAGTCCGTTGCTTCACTGGTCGCTGAGTTGGCCGTGACCAATGACGGCACAAGGCCGTTCACAGCGACTGGCGTTGTACCCAAAATCAACGCTGTGCGATCACCAACAGCGAAACCCAAGCCGTTTCCGCGAACTAACATCGTGCCGCCGGTTGCGTTGGCACTGATTGACAAAGCGTTCAATGTCGTGCTTTGGCCGCTGCCGACAGGAGTGGAAAGCGTGAGTACACCGCCAAACGGGTTGTTAGCGTTGTTGAAGGAAATCGCGCCGATGGCTTCGTTGACGGGTGCCAACGCATTACCGAGCAGCGATGCGTTTCCGCCGATGAGGCTCAGGGTCACATTACCCATGCGGTTGTTGTTGACGGCAGCTGTGTTGTCAAAGACGATCTCGCCATTGGCGATTGACAACATGCCGGCGGCCAGCGGCATGGCACCGTTGGCTCCCGCAAACACGGTTCGACCCGATGTTTGTACGCCATTGCCGGTCGTCGAGAAGACGACGCTGAGCGGACTGGAGAAACCATTCTGAAACTGAGACATGACAGTGCTAGTGCTGTTAATAATGAGGTCGCCAAGGCCGGTCTTGAAGAACGTGGCGGCCGAATTCTGGGTAGTCAGATTGCCGTTGAGCGTCAGGTTTTGCCCGCCCGTGTAAATGGTTCCATTGAAGGTGAGGATGATGTCCTTGCTGGTGGCAAAGCTCGTCAATGGTTGCAACTGAGCGGACGTCAGCATGACGCTCGCCCCAGGACCGCCGAGGGCCGCGTCATTCTGAGCGGCGATCAAACCATTGAAGGCCAGCATTGTGCCCGTATAGCCTGAGTTATTTCCAGTCAGAATCAGGGCGCCCGAACCGCTGCGGAACAATTGACCGGAGCCGCTGAGCGAACCGCTGAGGGTCAGGCTGTTGTTGAGCGCGGTGATGGTGATGTTGCCGCCCGAACCGACAAGGTTGATGGGCCGATTGACTGTCAACGCGCCGGAGGTCGCATTGGTCCAAAGTGCCGGGGCGAGGAACTGTACGCCGCCGCCGCTGCCACCTTGAAGGTTGATTGGCTGACCGGCCGCACCTAGGTTGGAGTCCGAGAAGAACTGCACCAGGCCACTGTTAACCGTCAGGCCGCCGGTAAAGGTGTTGTTGCCAGTGAGCGTCAGAGTGCCGCCGGCACCTTTGACCAACCCCGCGCTCCCCGTGATGGGTGCGTTCACGGTCAGATTGGCGAACGTGTGGACATAGCCCGGATTGGCACCGAAGTCGAGCCCGCCGAGGTTGATCATGCTCGGATTGCTCGGTGCCCCTGTGACATTGTTGTTGACAGTCGAGAAGATGGCACCGCTACCGACGGTCAACGTGCCAGTGCCCTGAACAGAGACGCCGACGCGATTAGTCACTGCGGTGTTCGTATCAAGGACCAGCGAGTTAATCGTCGTGGCGTTATTGATCCCGGCCGCTCCAAGGGCACTCGGTAATGCCGTGGTGCTTTGATTGCGGAAGTTGTTAGTTGACGAGCCGGCCAGGTAAAGGTTGGTGGCGTATTCCGGCGCGGTGAGCGGAACAATCTTTTGACTGCCAGAATCCCATCGGACCATTCCGGAAACGGCGGCCGCAGTCAAGGTCGTCGTGCTAGCTCCGGCGTTGGCGACTGCATACGGCAAGACGTTGATGTTTTGCGTTCCCGGAAGGCCGCCGCCACCGATGGAGCCACCTGGATCGGTCGCGAAGCGAATGATCGACTCACCCGCACCGCTATTGCTGCCCAAATTGGTGCCGACGAGGAACAGCGTACCATTGGTCGGCCGACTCAGGCCGGCAAATGTTGCCGTCGTCGTTTGCAACGTGGCGCTCGTACCTAAGACGGTGACGCCACCGTTGCCGGCCAGCGTCAGTGTGCCGAACGTTTCCGAAGCGCTCGCGGCGGAATTGCCGAACAACTGGAAAGTGCTGGAATTCAAGTTCAATGCCGGTGCCGTGGTCGTATTCAACCGCGTGGCCACCCCGGCGGTGTTGTCCAACCGGAACGTGCCAGCCCAACTCACGTTAATGGAGGTCGTACCGGCAACTGTGCCAGTTGCCACCGTACCGGTCCCGACCGTCAGAAGCGTGCCGGAGTTGCCGATAGGCGAGATGTTAATTGGGCCCTGAAATGAGTTCGCACCCGTTAGCGCGTATGTCATCGTGGCAAATCCACCGCCCGATAAGTTGGAATTGTTATTCGCGATCGTGATTCCACCGACGCCGCCGACAGCACCAGAAAAAGTCAAAAGAGGAGCCGTCGGAATCGTGGCGATCTGGTTGACGTTACCCGTAATCAGCATGTTCGAATTCAGCGTGACGGGATTGGCGATCGTCAGGCCAGTCGTGTTCAAAGGATCAAGCTGAACGGAGCCGCCGTTGACGGTAAACGTGCCGGCCGTGCCCAATGCACCTGCGCTTGCAAGCACCAGGTTGCCTGATGTCAGTGTCACGCCGCCTTGGAACGTATTGGCCCCGCCCAAACGAACAATACTGCCCGTGGCGAACGAAGCCGTGCCCGTCTGGTTGATTAAGATACCGCTGCTGCCGACGCCTGTTTGCACAATGTTCGCATTCAGTTGCAATTCGCCTATGCCGTTGCCAAGGATGTTCAGCGTCGTACCGTTGGTCAGCGTAATGCCGTTGGTTGCCGTACCGTTCTGAATGATCGCCCGCCCGGTTCCAACCTGCCAAATCGATGGTTGCAGTAGTGTCGACGACGTGTTGAAACGCAACGTATCGCCCGCGGCGTTGCCGGTCACAACCAATGAGGTGTTCGAAGCGCCAAAGCTGTTGAACACGAGGGAGTTCAAGTCAAAAGCCGCACCGGCATTGCTGAATGTCGTGGTGTAGCCGTTAGCCGTTTGCAACGGCGAGCTACCAAACCACAACACTCGATCTGTGCTACTTGTGGGTGGCCCGAGCGGCGTCCAATTGGTACCCGTCGTCCAAAATGTGCCGACTGACACAAAGTTGGTCCAGGTGAAATCCGCAGGTGGCTGAGCATTGGTTGTGGAACCCAATCCCAAGCTAATGATCAATGCTGCAAGCAGCGTGAATTGACGGCGGAACATGCGCGAGGCCTCGTCTATGGTGTCGAACTACGTCGATCCATCGACGGTGCGTCGCATCCTTACTTGTCGAGCCGCAGATCGAGTTAATCTGCGTGCGAATCAATGTAAGCCCTAAAACTAACAGTCCACGTTACTAGGTTCAATGGCAACAATAGAACCACACTTCGTGACCATCCGAAATTATCCGATTGTAACGATTACACTGTGAAACATTGATGTGCGGTTCGAATCTGCTGTTGAATGGCATATCTACGGTTAGCATCGGCTACTTCGAATGAAGTCCTGCGATCCGTACAACCGATACATTTTGCCATACCGGACTGCCAAGCGTCTTGGGGAGACGCTCGGCGGGTTCGACCGAGCCGGGCCAGTTCTTGGCCCCGGAGGCGTCATAGTGATGACCGGCAACGAAGTGCTGGCACCGCGCAACGAAATGGAATCGCTTCGCCAGCAGCTTATGCAGGCGCAACGGCTCTCCAGCGTTGGCGAACTTGCCTCCAGCGTGGCTCATGAATTCAACAACATCCTGACCACCGTCATCAACTACGCCAAGCTCGGCATTCGCGGTTCGGCCGACGACCCGACCGCGCGGCAATCGTTCGAGAAAATTCTCAAGTCCGGCCAGCGCGCCGCCGGTATCGTCTCCAGCATGTTGGGTTATGCCCGCAGTAACTCCGTCCAGCGGAAACTCATTGATCTCGTGTCCTTATCCGAAGAAGTGCTGACGCTGACTGAAAAAGACTTGTCCAAACATCGAGTAAAGCTGGAAAGGCGATTTATCGGCAGGCCCAAGGTGCCCGGCGTGCCGGGACAGGTCGAACAAATACTCATCAATCTCATCATCAACGCTCGACAGGCCATGCCCGATGGCGGCCGCCTCTTAGTGGAAGTCAAAGAGAATCGTGAAGCCGGCATGGCGGAAATTCGAATTGCCGATACCGGTGCAGGCATCGCGCCGGAAAAACTGCGCCGCATCTTTGAACCATTCTTCACGACCAAAACGCCCGACGATCAAGGCAGCGGCGGCACCGGGCTGGGCCTCAGCGTCTGCCGGCAAATCATCGAGCAGCACAATGGCCGCATCCGCGTCGAAAGCGTTGTCGGCAAAGGCTCGACCTTCACTGTGAAGCTACCTTTG
>JANLTA010000380.1:0-8143 GCA_031362705.1 Gemmataceae bacterium
CTTTTTCCTTGATCAGTTCGTCAGCGGCATCGATTGCTTCTCTTGCGTGCCCGGCACCGGCCGCGGCAGCGCACCAGCCGGCGCGGCGCGTTAGCGGACTGGCCTGTGGATTCATCGTCGCCGCACGCTCCCACTTCGAAAGGGATTCGAGGTAGTTTCCGGACAAGTCAGATAGTCTGGCACGGTCCATCATCAAGTCGGCGCGCATGAAGTCGGCGACCGGATCACAAAAAGTCTCACTCGGAATGAAAACCCGTTCCGCCCGTTCAATAATGGCTTGCGATTCATCGAAGCGAAGTTGATCCATGAGGTACCGAGCGTGGTCATGGTAAGCTCTGATGGTCACGCAAAGTAATTTGTTGGCAGAATTCTGTCTGGCAAATGGCAGTAGCGATTCCAGGGTCATGATCAGGTCGGCGTAGTCTCGGTCCGCGGCCGAAAAGTCACCGAGACCGGCATGGGCCTCGGCGCGATTACCGACGACCAGGGCGCGCGTCCAATGGTAGGGCTTCACGTCAGGTGACTGGTCAATCAGTCTTTGGAAAATCTCGGCCCCCTCGTTCGCTTTGGTGATAGCAAGCGCGAAATCGCCGTCATCGCAATGGTTGCCGCTAATGTTCAACAGTGCGCGACCGTATTCCAAGTTTAATTCCGTGTGATTTGGATTGGCGGCGCGCAACTGGCGCAGCTTGTCCATTGCTTCGCCATGCAGTTGTTTTTCCGCGTCAGTGCGATCGCGTCCGCGCGTGTTTGTGGCCGTTCTTTGCCAAATCTGGCCAGCGATCTTCACGCCGCGCGAATGCCCCGGCGTAAGAGTCAGAGCTTGGGTAATGGTGTCACGCGCATGCGCGATGTGATTTGCGTTACCACCACCAGCTTTGTCAAATTCGGCGTTGCAGAATTGGTTTTCCGCCAGAGTAACCAGCGCTGAAGTATGGGTCGGCACCGCGTTGAGAACTTTGCGGATGTCAGGTTCGGCGACCGCAAGATGGCGCATCGCATTGCTGAAGTCCAGCGCTTCGCCAAATTGTCGAGCCCTCTGATGGAGGCAGTTTGCCCATTCGATTCGATCGTCAATGGATTGGAGATTGCGGCGGACCAATTGTTGAAACAAGTCGATAGCGCGCACTGCCGCGCTTTCCGCGCCCGCCATGTCGCCCAATCGGTAGCTCAGTTGGCATTTTTCCGCATATGCTCTCGCCACTTCACGTTGGAGTCTTTGATTGTCCGGTGATTGGAGCAGGAACAACTCGCCCTTTTCCAACAATGCGGTGACGACCCTATCACGCAGCGAATAAAACCCGCGATCGGTCATCTCCGAGTCTTCAATGACGAGATTCATCGTCGTTCGGGACACTTCCAACGCCTGGGTCAGGTTTGCTTCCGCCCGTTGCCGGGCGGACTGAAGAAGTACCAGGCCAATTGACTGGCTGGCGATGCCGATTGCCAGGCAACAGGCAATGGCCATTTGAGTTGGGTGCTGCCGGACCCACCGCATCAATTTTTGCGCTGACGATTGTTGTCGCGCCTTAATTGGTTCACCGGCTTGATACCGGCGCAGGTCGTCTGCCAATGCCTCGGCACTGGCATAGCGCTGTGCGGGCAACTTCTGCAAACACTTCAGACAGATCACTTCAAGATCGCGTGGCACGGTTGGTTGCAACAGGCGGGGTCGAACCGGATCGCCATTGACCACTTGGTCCAGCGTCGCTTGCGCGGTCGGGCCGACAAACGGCGGCCGGCCGGTCAACATTTCATAGAAGATCGCGCCGAGTGAATAAATGTCGGTGCTTGCCCCGGCGCGGCGGTTCTTTCCCAAGGCTTGTTCCGGTGCCATATAGCTGGGAGTGCCTAGCCGCTCGCCATGCATGGTTGGGCTGACACGATCGGTCGCTTCCGGAATTGCGGGTGCTGTCAATAGCTTCCGTTCGATGTCTGACAGTGGGTCAGTTGCTGCGGTTCGGAATTTCGCGAGCCCAAAGTCGCCAATTTTTGGAATCAGCGCGCCGAGGTCCAACGCGAAGTCCGGGTTGCTTTGGCTACTCGGCGTGGGCAATGTTGCGCCTTCAATGCCATGGTCGAATTGGAAACGTGAATCAACGACCTGCAACAGAACATTGCCCGGTTTGAGATCCCGATGGATGACACCGTTGGCATGAGCATGCGCCATGGCGCGAGCCATACACTCCATCATTTGAGCGGCCGCCTTCGGCGCGACCGGCTTGCCGTCGATCAATCGGTCGAGACTGCCGGCGACAGCGTATTCGACGACCATAAAGGGCCGGCCGTCGGCATCGCTGACCGCATAAACCGGCAAAATGTTGGCATGCTGTAGACGGGCGACGGCATCCCATTCCGTGCAAAAGCGCTGTCGCGCCACGGGATCATTGGCCACCCGTTCCTTCAGCATCTTGACGGCGACCCAGCGACGCGGCTGATGCTGCCGTGCCAAATACACGATACCCATTCCGCCACGGCCAAGTTCGCTATGAATGGTGTAACCGGGCGCTTGAGGAAACAGCGTGTTAGAGCGTGACTCGGTTTCCGCACTCGTGGGCGTCGCCCGAGTGGCGGCAAAGAAGTCGTTGATGATCTCAGCTTGTTCCAAACTTCCGGGACAATAATCATCGACGGTCGGGATTTCGCCGGCTTTGCGTCGATAGTGAGAATCTAGCGGCAACAGCTCGCGCAATAGTTCGCCACCCTCTTCCTTTCGCACGAACCTGATGTACTCATCGATTTGCGGCCGTTTGCCAGTTTTCCAAGCCGCCTCGAATCGCGTGCAAACTTGCTCCCGTAACTTGCGCAGCGCCATCGGCGAGTCCGACATGGTTGGTGCGGAGTTTGTCATGTGCGGCACCCCCCGCCGCCTTCAATCCATAAATCGCGGATCAACTGCAAGCGACGATCGACGGTGCGCGGCGCGCAGTCCATTTGCTCAGCAATTTCACCGTTGGCGTAGCCTTCCATTTTCAGAATCGCGACTTGCCGTAGTTCATCGTTCTCCAAGGCATCTAGTCGTCGTTCGCATTCTTCGGCGACCTCGGCGGCAAAAGCCGGCGTCAGTTCTTCATCCACAAACTGATCCATACCGCGCTCATCCAGGCTGGCTTCGTCGAGCAGGCGCAGGATGTCGCGCTTGCCGCGACGGGCATCGCGTAACAGATGCGATGCCTTGCGCGTGACAAGCGTCAGCAACACGCGCCACAGGTTGTCGCGGTCATCCAAGCGCGGAAAACGCCCGGCATCAAATCCGCGGCAGAAACTGGCGAAGGCACTCAGTGCTACATCTTCTTCATCGGCCGCACGTCGACAGGCGGCAGGCAATCGCGTCCGTGCCAATGCCACCAAACGGTGAAAATAGCGCTCCCAGAGTTTTTCAACGCTGCTCTCTTGACCCGCCTTGAGCTGTGTCAGCAGATGGGTCACGGAGTCGTGAGGCGTGTCCATAGGTGAACGAGATTTCGCCTCGATGTCAAATTAATGTCTGACGCGAGATTGCCACAAAGCCATACTACACGACGGGTTGGAAACAGTCATGGGTTCTGGCACGTGTCGAGCAAAAAAGTAAATTGAGATTGAATGGCGTGTTTGCGATCGAAACGGGCATTCGCCCAGTAGTAAGCCCAAAAGCGCAGGCTAACCGGCCGCGGTCCCGGAAGGCTTGCGTTTTTTGTTGATTATCAATTCTAGTTGCAGAGTCTGTCGATTCGGGCGGCAAGTAAATGACCCAACAGCCATGATGTCAGGCGGTGCGGCGCGCCACATCAATGGCATGGCGGTGGGTTGCAGGTTGTGGCCGGTGACAACTGGGTCAGCCTGATAGGGGCGACCTTCCACCACATCGGCGATGCCGTAGGTAAACGAAGTGTGCATGCCGTGGACTTCGTCTACCCGTGGTCAGTTCAATGTTGCCGTCAAGGTCAAGTTGATGAGCAGTTCTGCGCGGAGCTGCCGTTTTTTGTCAAGTCGCGGCACTCGGCATTGACAGGGCTGGCGGCTGGGTTATGGTTCCATCCACGTGTTGGGCGCATACCGTGCCTGAGACGTACGGCGACGTTACCCCTCCCTGGGCGGAATTTGGCTCCGCACCGGGTGAACGTCGAAAGGAAGGATCCTGCTATGACTCGCTTCGGGGCTTTCGCGGCCTTATTGACGATACCGACGTTGCTTCTGCTGGGAGCGCCGCGGGCCGCCGCTTCTACGCAAGCTACCATTACTATTATCATGACCACGCTCGGGACGGATGGCTCGTCCGTTTCCAGCAGCACGACGTTGCCAGAAGGTTCGTCGGTGACCGTGAGCGCGAATCCGGTTGTGTGTACAACTGGCCCGATGAATCCGCCGGTGACCATTCCGACCACGCCGGTGCCGGGAACGCCTTCGGGCGGTACTCCCAATCCGAATCCGGAAGCGCCGGTAACGCCGACAACTCCGACGACTAACCCACCGGTCATCACACCATCGACCGACCCAGCGAGTCCCAACCCGGAAGAGCCGGTGATTCCGCCGCCGCCGGTGGTGATCCCGCCGATTTCGACTAACCCACTCCCGGACCCGATCGAAAGCCCGGTGGACACGGTGGACCCAGTCGTTGATCCGCCGATTGAGACGACCACTGGTGCGGGTCCGACCGAGACGCCGGAGCCGGCCACGATTACGTTGGCTGTCATCGGTGCCATCGGTGCCGCGACATGGTCACGTCGCAAGAAAAAGATCGCATAGTCAAAGCCAATAAGACGAATCGTTGACGGCCTGCCATTTCATGGCGGGCCGTTAACATTTGCGCTGGTGTTCTTCAACATCATGGCGAATACGTACGCAATCAACCCAATGATCCACGCTAACGCCAACACAGCCAAACTGCCCAGGACACCCAGAGCCTCGGGCCGGCCCGTCCAGTCGTAGAGCGTGCCGTAAACAAATTCACCTCCGCCAGCGCCGCCGGGCGCGGGGAACAGCGCTTTGACGGTCATGCCAACGGGTACCAGCAGGAAATGTTCGCCGAGGGCCGGCAAGTCGGAAGTGTTCGGCGCGAAGACACGGGCGGCGAAGTGATATGCTAGGACACCAAAGACATGATTGATGAGCGACAAGCCGAGGGCGATGGCGGTCGCGCGTGGCTGATGGCGATAGGCCCACCCCGCGCGCCAGAATTCAGCGAGCACGCCACCGAGTTTGGGAATCCGTGCGAGCCGACTTGCGAGGCGATCGGCACGCCATTGCGGCAACCACCCGAGCGGAACCCACACAACAGTTGCAGCCAGGAATAGCCAGCACGACCAACGGAATATCCGCAGGAGCGCGGGTTGATTGCTCAGCAGCGGATCGCCGCTGAGCCAGTATCCGCCCCCGACGAGAACAACCAACAACACGATGCCCGCCAGACCGATGGCCCGATCAAACAAGATGCTGGCGACCGCGGCCGTGCGGCGATCCTGCGACCGCACCACGGCTGCCATTTTCACGAGATCGCCACCGATGGAACCAGGCAACAGCGTATTGAAGAAGTAGCCGAGCAGGCCGAGTCGTAGCGCTTCGCGTGGCGGCAACGGCAATGCCAAGGCTTGGGCCAATACCCACCAGCGCGCGATCGTGATCAATAAGCCAATCCCGGCGCACAAGCCGGCGATGACAAACGGGCCGACTTGCATCGGGCCTGCGAGGGCATCGGCCAAGCCCGGCCCGGGCGTGCCTTCCTTTGGCCGCCAATTCGACCACAAGACATACGCCAATACTGCGAAGCCGAGAATGTACTTAACCAGAGTTGATAGCCAACGGTTGCGACGCATTCGGATGATGCTATTTCATACGGAGGGATTTGGCTTGTTCACAGCCGCTAAAACTCAAACGACAACCCGTCATAGCCGAGCCTGACGTGCGGCGGCAGGTCGCGCTCGACGATGTCGTGGTCGATTTCGTGGGAAAGGTGCGTGAGGTAAGCGCGCTTGGGTTTGAGTTTTTCGATGACTTCCAACGCCTCGGAAAAACTGAAGTGCGCCGGGTGTGGCCAGTAGCGCAAGGCACCCAATACTAGCACGTCAAGATCGCGCAGATGCTGTTGGCTGCTTTCCGGGATGCGATTGACGTCGGTGCAATAGGCCAGGCCGCCGACGCGGAAACCCAAGACACGGAACTGGGCGTGGACTAACTCGACTGGCAGTACTCGCTCGCCGTGCGCATAGAAGATCTCGCCGGGCTTGATGCGCTGGAATTGGACCTTCGGCACCCACGACGTGGTCGGCGTACCCGGCGCGGGGAAGATGTAGCGAAAGCACTCGCGGATCGCTGCTTCGACATCATCGGCACAGTAGAGCGGCACGGGGCTGCCAAGATGTTTGGGGAATTGCCGAAGATCGTCCATGCCGAACAAGTGATCCGCGTGGTAGTGCGTGAACATCACCGCATGAATCAGTTTCACGCCGGCGTTCAACAACTCGATGCGCAGTTCCGGCGGCGTGTCGATGAGGAGGTTGTGGCCGGATGAGGTCGTGATCATCGCGCCGGGCCGGTGGCGGCGGTTGCGCGGATTCGTTGATTGGCACACATCGCAATCGCACGCCAGGCACGGCACGCCGGTGGAGGTGCCGGTACCGAGAAAGGTAAATCGTCGTCCCATCTAACCAGTTTAGCAACGCTGCGCAAAAGCGTATTGCCCTAGAACTGGTTGATTCTCTCGGCCCGATAACCACCGCGCATCATGTCATATAGCGCGATCAGGCCGAAGATTACAACCAGGACCACGGGCAATACCGTGGTCCAGCGAAACGCCCAGCGCGCACCTTCGACTTCGGCCAGGGCGACGGCCTGGTAGAGTTCGCTGGGTTCCTCGCCGGCCTCTAAGTTGGGTTTGATGAGTCCCAATGCCACGGGAGCGATCTTCTTGCCGCCGGCGGGGTAAATGCGTTCGGTGACTTGCGGCGGCATCCACTTCGGGATCGTCTCTTCCTTGATGAGCGGAATCTCCGTTAGCGGGTTGCCGGCTTTATCCAGCACCGGCAGCTTCGATTTGGCGGTGGACACTTTTTCATCGAGATAGCGTTCCGGCACGTTATGCGCGGTGTTGGAATCATAGATGGCGCCGAGCATCGGCGTGGTCTGCGAGATGGCCAGGTTGCCGACGCAACCCATCAATCCGAGCAGCAACGCGCCGCCTTTCGGGAACCGCTCGGCCGTCACGCCGAGCATGGTTGGCCAGAAGAAGACAATACCAAGGGCAAACACTGTTGCGGCGACAAAAGCCGTCGTTGGTGTGTCCACGATACTGAGCCAGTACAACCCTGCTGCCGTCAGGATTGAACAGAAGAACATCAAGCCAATTGGCGAGACGGCGTGAACCAGCGGCCCGGCAAAAAACCGTAGCACGAACATCAATAACGCGATGTACATGAACACCAGCGTGCCCGACACGTTGGCGGTGCGCTTCAGAATCGACTCCATCCACGAGTTGGTCGCCAACTCCGTGCTGGCGGTCAACAACATGCAAAATGCCAGGATGATGAACAGTGGCCGGACCATTTGCAGAAACATTTCACCGAACGACACCCGCGCTTGCACGCGCTCGGTCTGCGGGAAGCGCTGACCCAGTGCGGTGAGGCCGTACAGCACCAACGGAATGGCGATCAACGCGTACTTAAGTTTCCACGATGGCCATGCCGCCGTGACGCTGCCGAGTCCGACCGTCGCAGGGTCGATCACGTACTTGAAGATGTCGGGCTTTTTGCCATAGAGTGGATCGATAACAAACAGCGCCAACACGCCTGCGACGATCAAACCGCCCGGCCACCAGGCGTGCAGCACATTGAGTTTGTGCGTCTTTTCTTCTGGGTAGATGGTGGCCGCCAACGGGTTGATGGCGATCTCCACGAGACCATTGGCCGAGCCGACGAGGAATGCTGCCAGCCACAGCACCCAGAAGCTGATTTGATCCTTGCCCATGTCGGGCAGCAGCGAAAAGCTCAACGTGTCCTTCATACCAGCCGAAAGGCCGCCGAGCGTGGAAGCGATGCCCTGCGCGAAGTTTTGCCCGGAAATCTCTTGAGCGAACAACGTACCGGAGATACCGAAAGCATGACACAACCACGCGAGGGTCAGCACCTTGCCCATGCCGACAATATCGCACAGCGGAGCAAACACCAGCATG
>JANLTA010000107.1:0-1763 GCA_031362705.1 Gemmataceae bacterium
CCAAGTGCCTGCGGCATCCCCTTTCCAGCGCGTGGGAGTGCGCGCGGGCGGATATCGGGGGCGAGGGAGTTGATAGCGGTTAGAAGCATTTGTGACGGTGATTGGCGCGACTGCGAAATCAAGCCGCGTGAATCGACAATCAGGAAAGGAGCGCTGTTATGCCCAAGAGTGAATTGACGATGTGTCTGCCGGACTGCATGAGAGGGGCACCAAAAGGGAACGCCCATTGGCATCAAGTTAAGGGCGGTTGATCTGTTCAAAAAGTAGGAAGTCCTTCCACAATCGCTGGTTAGCAACAACTGGCAATTGGAAGAAGGAGCTTCCCATGAGTCTGTTATCCCGCGCGGCGCGGGCAATTCAACAGCTATTTGGTCCGGCCGTGGAAACGGCGGCGGCCGAGAGTGGCGTGATTCAACGGCAGCGTGTCCTGACGGCACCATCTTTGGCTCAGACGTTTGTGTTGGGATTCGTTCAGAATCCGCGAGCCTCGGACGATGAATTGGCGCAAGTGGCCGCCGCGTGCGGCACTGCGGTGACGGCGCAAGCGATCGAACAGCGGCACACGCCACGACTGGTCGAGTTCCTCAAAAAGCTGTTGCAGCAAGCGACCCGGATCGTCGTCGGTGCGGATCGAGCGCTGGCACCGATTTTGGAACGGTTTCCCACCGTGACCGTCATCGACAGTTCTTCCTTGAGTTTGCCGGCGGGCCAACACGATCTTTATCCGGGATGCGGCGGCCCCAACGGCGGTGGCCAAGCGGCGATGAAACTGCAGACCGAACTCGATCTGCGCAGCGGCGCGGTGACCCATCTGGAGATCGAATCGGCCCGCCAGTCGGATCAAGCGACGCCTCGACAACAGGTGCGGCGCACGGTGGGTTCCTTACGGATCACCGACTTAGGTTACTTCTGTTTGGCCGTATTTGCCGCCGTGGCCCGTGCCCGCGAATACTTCCTGTCACGGCTGCAGTTCGGCACGATGGTCCTGACCGACGACGGCACGGCCATCGATTTGTTCCGCTGGCTGACACGGCAACCAGGTCCGTTCATTGACCAATCGATTCTCTTGGGGCAAAAAGAACGCTTGGCCTGTCGCTTGATCGCTTGGCGGGTGCCGATCGAACAAGCCAATCGACGGCGACAGAAACTGCGGGCCAATCATCAGCGCAAGTGGAAGCGAACGCCGAGTGCGGAACGGTTGGCTTGGTGCGACTGGACTCTCCTGGTCACCAACGTGCCGTTATCGCAACTGACGCCGCCGGAGGCCATCGTGTTGTATCGAGCTCGTTGGCAAGTTGAGCTGTTATTCAAACGTTGGAAATCGCAAGGGCTGATTGCTGAATTGAGCGGTTCGACCGAGGTCCGTCAAATGGTCCGCGTTTGGGCTCGGCTCTTGGCCGCGCTGGTTCTGCACTGGCTGATGACCGTCGCCACCAACGGCAGTCCGCACATGAGCTTGGACAAAGCCTTCGCCGCCATCCGCCGATTCATTTCTCGACTCATTCCGGCTCTCAGCCAAGCCGCTCAACTTCGCGCGTTGCTCGGCGACATCACTCGGATCCTCGCCAAAACCTGCCGCCGCAATCGCCGTTCTTCACCAGGAACCAACGAACTCCTCAACGATGTGACACAACTTGACTTCACGCTAACTTGATGCCAATGGGCTTCCCAAAGCCTCAGCCCCGGCCACCCACGCAAATTAAGGCAACAAGGTATTAGTGTCGCGAGCTTCACAAATCACAGACGAAGCTGATCGCCATTAC
>JANLTA010000111.1:0-2050 GCA_031362705.1 Gemmataceae bacterium
GACGCCATCGATGCCGCGAACAAACACGCCTATGAAAACGCAAGCACTGGCGATGGCGCAACCGTGCTGTTCGAGGCCGGCACATATTACACCAACACAGCGCTGGCATTCAACAAGGAACACATCACTCTTCTCGGATCAACCAGCGGTGCGACGATATTGAAAGCGAACAAGAACACCAGCGGTGATTACCCCGGTAACTTGGTGCTTGCGGACAATTATGCCAACGACATCACGTTTCGCAATCTGGCATTCGACGACAACAACGGCAAGTTGGCCGTGTCCGCCACTGGCCCCACGCTGGTCCGCCTCCGGGATGCGAAGGATATCACCTTCGACAACGTAGACTTCATCGCCAATGGTCCGCTGGCCGCCCTGTTTCAAGTCAACGTCGATTTGTCAAACGGTGAACGCCTGACGCTCAAGGATTGCAACTTCATCAACAACGGCAGCGTGTTTCTTACGGGAGCAACACAGATTCGCATCGACGGCTGCGTTTTCGAGGGCGTCTACGACGTCCATACGATGTTGCATTTTCAAGGCAGCGGTGAAGCCAGCGTGACCAATTGCATCGCACGGGACCATGATTCCAAAGCGACCACGGTCGCGGGCTACGCTCATGGCCGATTCATTCGCGGCGAGGGCAGTTTCAACGAGAATATTTACATCGGCGACAATCAGACGATTGATTTAGCGCCTGCCACTTTTTTGGTGGACACGACTTCAGCCAATTCCGGCGAGCAGATCAACTTCGAGGTGTCCGGGCCTGGTTTCTACGGGCATCCGACTGTAGCTGATGGTGGCTCTCTGACCTTTGATGAATTGAATACGGATTACACCACATTCTATGGCCGAGTTACCGCGTCAGTCGTCGATGGAAAAGGACTCGGTCAGCGACGCAAGGTCGTATCCATTGACGATGACACCGGGGTTGTGATGGTGGAGCCGGCGTGGAATGTGATTCCGGATGCGACAAGCATCATTGTGCTGGCTCCTGCGCAACAGAATGTCGTCATTTACGACAACGATCTCGATGGCAAAGAGCAATGGATGGCCGGAGATTTGATTGGCACTTCATCCAAGGACGGTAAACACGTGGCGTCGGCCGCCATTCAGATCGGTGGCGTGGCGCAATTCGTGATCGTGAGCAACCGAATTTCGGACGTGCGGCAAGGCATTTACATGTCCCCGAGTCAACATGTCACCACTGGCGGCCAACCCATTGATCAGCGGCCGCAGGCGGACAGCGATTTCTTTAACTACATCGCTGATAATAAGGTTACGAATGCAGTCAACGGCGTGTTTATCGGCGCCTCGCCCGATCCGTTCGCCAATGGCTTTGCTACGGCTGGATACGCTTCGGCGCAATTGGGGACTGTCGTTCGCAATAACACCTTTGCCGAAATGAGAAAGCTCTATCTCGATAACAGGAAGAGCTTTGTGATTGGCACTGCTACCAATGTTCAATATCGGGCCACCGACTTGACCATCATCGAACACAATCAATACCCGTTGGTTTCCGGCCGCAACGAAGACGACTTATTGGTCGGCGTCGAACTGTCTGGCCAATTCGCTCCGACTTCGTTCAACACGGTGATCCGCAACAACGATTTCGCGGGGCTGAACAGCAAAGCCACGGGCGTGAACTTCGCGGTGAACGGCACGCCGGCGCTGTTTGACAACGACTGGGGCACGGCGACGCCGTACGCCGGCAAATACATGCCTTATAATCTGGTAGAATTACCCCGGAGGGTCGCACGCGTGATCTGGGACAACAGCACCGTTCCGCCAACAGTGACCGGCGAGTTGAGTGTGCCGGTCCACAACGTGGGCCGCGGCGCGGCAACCGACTACTGGGCCTTCGCCGACACCGATTGGCTGGTCATGGGCGTCACCGAAATTCCCTACGACGAAAATGGCGTCGGCTTTCAGACGTATTCGCTCGACGACGACCAGTTGGCCAAGCTGGGCACCGGCCAATACCGGGGCACGATCACGGTCAACAATGGCGCGGGCAACTATTCGTTCACCGTGGAAGTCAGGGTGGTGG
>JANLTA010000127.1:0-7635 GCA_031362705.1 Gemmataceae bacterium
CGTCGAGCTTCAATCGCTTCTTCCAGACTGGCAATGCCGCAATCGACGGTGATGATGATCTCGGTTCCCGCTGCTGCCAGTTCACGCAGCGCCTCGACATTCAGGCCGTAACCTTCTTCCAGGCGGTTGGGCAGATAGTAATCGACAACCGCGCCGACGGCCGTGAGGACTTGCAACAGGATTGATGTGCCGGTGATGCCGTCGGCGTCGTAATCGCCGTAGATACAGATGCGTTTCTTCGCTTGAACCGCCTGCCAGATACGCTCGGCCGCCTCGCGGGCGCCGGGCAGTTGCTCCGGCGCGTGCATTCCCGTGAGTGGCGATTGCAGAAACAATAACGCCTCGTTGGCTTCGGTAATGCCGCGATTCAGCAGCACCTGGCTCACGATTGGCGACAACTGCGCCGCCCGCGCCAACCGGTCGATCCCGGCCGGGTCGTGCGGCAGCAAATGCCACTGCTTGACTACGGATTGCAAGGTCCATCTCCACAGGATCAATCTCAACTGGGTGTTATACGGGATTGTCATCGACCTTAATCGCGCCGGCGGCAAACGAGACATTTGTTTACTGTGCAATGCGACCATGGTGTTGACTCCTTCATCCGGCGGGAACTATTCGCCGCCGGTGGGTTGGTATTTCTGTTCACATCACGGCACCGCTTCCGATGAAAACAGTGCCACGATTTTCGATCAACGAAAACATGTCCCCCGTCGCCTCGCTTGGTGACGTTGTGCGCGCAGCGTCACACTGGCGCGCAAGAAGGGTGATGCGGCGGGCGCTACTGGTGCGAGGTATTTCGCATCCCGAGAAACCGGGACCGAACATAGTGTCGCGCCCTCCGTTTGGAACGGAAGACCGATCCTGGTGCCACACGCGGTGAAGCGCGGGCGATTGGGTCCGCGCCGAGGTTTGATCCTCAGCCGGTGTCGCTGCTGGAGAAGGGGGAGTTGGAGTAGGGGATTAAGTGACTAAAAGCCGGTCATTACCGCCCCACCGCATCACATTTCATCCATCCGCTAGCCGTTACCCGAAATCGGCTCGAATGCATCATGCACTCGCTGTTGATCGTTCACGATTCGCGCGGCCGGAACCGATGCCGCACAACCCATGAACATCAACAGCCGCCTTCGAATCAATCACCGCGCGGACAGACGGCAAGCCACCCGCGCGATCGATGTGCATACCAAACTGGTACCAAGTCTGGCGAGAACATTGCGGTGCATTGGCGTGTCGTGCCGATACGGTACAAATATACACTATGCGAAAATGAAAATCAATAGGTCGGTTGCGGATTCTTCTGACAGCTCAAATTGACCGCAAACAGCGCACGAAAGGCGAACTTCACGTCGAGCTTACGCTTCGACGCTCGCCTTCTCGCGGCGGGACAAATCACTGATTGAGAGACAGTGGTGATCGCAACCGTGCATGCGACCCTACTGAGACTTGGCATCAATTTGGACCGCGATATAGGTATCGGGTTCGTATTGCACTTCGACGCGTTGCCCGGCCGCAAGCTGGTTGAACGATGCTGCGAATCCGTTCAGCGTGAGTGTGGTGCCTTCCGTGCAATGGAACCAGTATTCGAGACTGTAATTATCGACGACGCGAATGCGGTGCGCGACAGAATCGACGGCGACAATTGCTCCTGTCGCTCCCGGCGTGCTTGCGCCACCCCGTGTGGTGAAGAAAATCAGGGCCGCGATGGATAGACCGATACCGATTGCCAACATTGCTTTGCGTGACATGGCTATGCCTCCTGGGCAGGAGTACCCAGTGCATAGGGTGTGCCAATCGAATTCGTGCTGAATCTGAGGCATTTTGTATCCTGAAGCCCCGGCAATGGGCGCATGGCTCGGCAGCCGTCTTCCGATCCATACGGCGTTGGGTACTGTCTCAGTTTGCAGCGCTACGACAAATGGACTTGTCCGACCTTGAATTCGTCTTCTCAGTGTTTTTCTTCGTGTCTTTGTGTCTTTGTGTCTTTGTGGTTGGTCTTAAGAATTAACCACAAAGACGCAAAGGCACAAAGGAAGCACAAAGAAGGCCAAACTGCGACACTACGCGGAGGTCGATTTCGCAATCTCAAGATTCCAGCACGTTTTCGGCTTTTCGCTTGGTATGATGTTCAGTAAGAACGAGGGTCATATCATGCGATCCACTTGCCAGCGGAATTGGGCACCGCGCCGACGATTCGCGGTCGAGGCCCTGGAGAATCGGATCAATCCGGTCACGTTCACGGTGACCAACACGCTCAACACTGGCGCCGGCTCGTTGCGTAATGCCGTCGCCTCGGCCAACCTCTTTACCAGTGCCGACACCATCATCTTCGACCCGGCCGTGTTCAACACGTTTAAGGTCATCACGCTCACAACTGGTGAAATATCGATCAGTGGCGCGACGACGATCACCGGTCCCGGCGCGAATCTGCTTTCAATCTCCGGGAATGCCAGCAGCCGGGCCTTTAACACGACGGCAGCCTTGGACACGGAGCCGATCAGTTTCAGCGGCTTGACGATTGGATCGTGTCTTACAACCGGCGACGGCGGGGCGGTGCTGATCGGCGACGAAGCGATCACGTTTACCGGTTGCAATCTCAGCGACAACATTTCGACCAGTGATGGCGGCGCATTGTCGGCATCCGGAGCCGCGACGATTACGCTGACCGAGTGCAACCTCATTAACAACCAGGCCCAGGTGAATGCGGGTGCGATTTATCTGGCGGCCGATGCGGCCTCGCTGACTCTCGAGCGTTGCACGCTTTCCGCCAACATCGCGGTCACCGGCAGCGGCGGCGCGGTTCGGATCGCCAGCAAGTTGACCGGCACGATGACCGTGCGCAACAGCACTCTGTCGGGCAACTCGGCACCATCCGGCGGTGCGGTGGCCCTCGCACCAAACAAAGGCACGCTCGCCATTCGCAATAGCACGTTAACTCTCAACGATGCCGACACCGGCACCGGCGGAGCAATCGCCCGCACGTCCGGCGGCATGGTCATCACGATTGAGAGCAGCATCGTCTCCGGCAACACGAATGCGGGTGCCCCGGACATCAGCAGCATCGGCACCGTGAATGTCAACTTCAGCGCGATCGGCAGCAATACCGGGTTCACGCTGACCGGCGGCAACAACCTGGCGTTTGGTGTCGCGCTGAAACTCGGCACGCTGGCCAACAACGGCGGGCCGACGAACACGCATCTGCCGGCGCTGGATAGTCCGGTGGTGGATGCAGGTGCAAACTTGACGGGGTTGACGACGGATCAGCGGGGCACGGGGTATCTGCGCGCCCGCGGTCTTGGGCCTGACATCGGGGCAAGCGAAGCACCTACTAACTTGGTGGTCAGCATCGATAGTGATTCTGGATTAGGTTCATTACGACAGACGATTGCCGACGCCAATGTCGCCGTCGGAACGGATACTGTCGTCTTTGCACCGAGCTACTTCAATGTTTCACGAACAATTACGTTGACAACAGGGCAAATTTCGATCTCGGACCCGATTACAATTGATGGTCCCGGTGCAAATCTGCTAACCATCAGCGGCAACGACGCGAGCCGTGTGTTTGATATTTCCAAACCCAGCCATATTGATGAGCTGACCATTACGCACGGGTTTTCGACCGAAGGCGGTGCAATCCGGGTCAACAAAGCACACACGACCTTCGACCGATGCATATTATCCGCCAACATAGGCCAATTCGGTGGGGCCATTCGCGTCATCGATTGCACGCTGACGCTTCTGCAGACTGAGATGTACGACAACACGGCGACGACTCGCGGCGGTGCCATTGATTGCGTAGGCACGGGCATTGGCGCTTCCGCAAGTGTGACTATCGAGTCTTCCACGTTGACCAACAATAAAGCGAATTCAGGCGGCGCGATTCGCACTTTCAATTCAGTGCTAGTCGCTCGCAATACTCTCCTGGCGGGAAATTCGGCCACAACTGGCAGCGGCGGCGGCATTTATTTTGATCCGGGAACCAACGCGTTCACACCGACTCAACTGCGCTTGACTCAATGTACGTTTTCAGGAAACAGCGCAAGCAACAATGGTGGAGCGGTCATGACGGTCGATGGCGTGCCAATTGAAGGCTTTTTCATCGGCTGCACAGTGACTGGCAATTCAGCGGCAGTAATCGGTGGTGCGCTTCGTCTGGAAGGGGATCAAGATTCCATCACGTTTTTCTCCAGTGTCATTTCGGGGAATGCTAATGCGACTTCGCCGGACATTGCTTCCATATTAGTGCTGAAAATCAACAATTGCGCGATCGGCAGCGCGCAGGGCTTTGCATTGCATCCGTCGAGCTCAGATAATCTCGCCTTCGGACTCGACCTCAAGCTCGGCCCTCTCGCCGATAACGGCGGGCCGACCAAGTCGCACATGCCGGCAGCCGATAGTCCCCTGATCGACAAAGGTGGGACTTTATCGGAGACCTTTGACCAGCGCGGCGCCGGCTATCCGCGCACGCTGGGTCAGGCATCCGATATCGGCGCAGTTGAGTTCCTGGACGTCCTCGTCCGCAATACAAACGACAACGGCGCAGGGTCCCTACGTAAGGTGATCGCCGAAACTAATATCGTCGTCGGCGCACAAACAATTATGTTCGATCCGGCCGTTTTCAACTCGGCACAGACCATCACGCTGACGAGCGGCCAGATTGTCATCGCCGACGAGACGACCATCCAAGGCGTCGGCGCGGCGCTAACCACGATCAGCGGTAACCTCGCCAGCCGAATCTTTATGATTATTGCTAGTCCGCAGGTAACGGTTGCCCTCAATGATCTCACGCTGACGCAAGGCAGAGAGAAAGCCGTAGGCGGGTCGGCCATTTACGTCGTCGGCCAAAACCTCGCATTGACACGGGTTCGCATCACGAACAACTTTGTCTATGCCGTCAACAAGTACGATGGCGGTGCCATTCACTTCGAAAACGCCGGAGAGCTGACGATCACGGATAGCGTCTTGAACGACAATCGAAATGACCCGACATCCGTAACCCAGTCCTGCGGCGGTGCCATCAACATTAAAGGCGGATCTAATTCAAAAGTGACGATTGTCCGAAGCACGATATCTGGTAACTCGGCGGGCCTGAGCGGCGGTGGCATCTTTAGCTATCAGAACCCTGATCTGACGATCATCGATAGCACTATATCGGGCAATCGCGCAAACCTGAATGCGCAAACTAGTGGCAGTGGGGGTGGCGGCATTTTTCAGATATATGGGTCGCCGGCAACAATTACCAATTCCACGATCTCCTCAAATTCAGCCGCCTACGGCGGCGGCTTTTATTTGGGATCTACCGGAGTTGTGACGTTGCGAAACAGCACAGTGGCCTTTAACGCAGCCACGTTCGGTAGCGACGGCGTCCATCTTGGTGGGACCAGTTCGGCGATTTACCCAGTTAACTCAATCATTGAATACAAGCAAGGTCCGGGAGGCCTTATCAGGGTGTTCAACGGCATTGGCGTGGATATCGGTGGGAACCCAATGCTTGGGCCATTGGCCGATAATGGTGGGCCGACAAGAACCCATGCGCTCACCTTCGGAAGTTCCGCACTGAACACCGGGACGAATCCGCTTTTGCTCGCCAACGACCAACGGGGGCCGGGGTTCTTCAGGATCTTCGGACCAAATGCCGATATTGGTGCCTATGAGAGTCACGCGCCTTTAACCCCGCCTACGGTTACCGCCGTGTCAATCAACGATGGCTCGGCTCAGCGCTCGCGCGTGACCAGTCTGACGGTGCAGTTTAGTCAACAAGTCTTATTGCCCACCAATCCAGCCGATGCGTTTCAACTCCGCAGGCAGATCGATACGGCGTCCGTCTTTATGTCTGCAAATGTCAATGGTTCGTCAGTCACATTGGCCTTTACCGGCGGACCCGTCGATTATCAATCACTTGCCGATGGCCGGTACACGCTCACCATCCTGGCGTCCAAGATCGCCAACCTCGACGGCAATGGCGATGGCACACCCGGCGATGACTACCTTCTCATCGGCACGCCTGCCAACGGCCTCTTCCGCATCTTTGGCGACAGCGACGGCGATGGCACCGTCGCCGCTAACGACTTCATTCAGTTCCGTCTGGCGCTGGGCGGCAATAACCCGATCTTCGACTTCGACAACGACGGTGCGGTTGCCGCAAGCGACTTCATTCAGTTCCGGCTGCGGTTCGGCGGGTCGATATGACGAACGTAGGTGTTCACGTTTGAATGACGTAGCGAGCGAAATCAGGTTGCGGCTAGACTGTCACGTAGAATGACTGGCATGCCAGAGCAACCATGCCAACGTCTGACGTTCGGTTTGACGAGCATTGAACGTGCAACAGGAGAATGAGAATGTCAGATACCCCGGGGCAGGGCAAGCCGCCCGTGCCCACAATTCGAGATAGCCTTCGAGTCACCGCTCAATTGTTGCGAGACCCCACACCGATCGACCCGAAGGTTCGCCGCGCCCTTGCCGACCTGGTTGATGAGCTGAGTGCGAAGTTGGATTCACCCGACACTCCGCCGGCCGAAGTGGCACGCCTCGCGGAAGTGACGGCACATTTGGCGGACGCACTGCATCATGGACACGAACATGGCATCCTGGAGGACGCCCGTGACGGTTTGAAGGAAATGATGCTGCAAGCCGAGACCCGCGCCCCCACGGCAGTCCATCTTGTTGAGAATGTAGTCAACGCTTTAGCCGGCATCGGCATTTGATAACTGCGAGTTGGCCGACAATGTTCAACCGCCGCCCGCGATGTACCGTTCAACGGCATCTTTGGCATCTTTCAGACCGACGCCGTGTTGCTCGCGGTAGGCCTTGATGGCCGCGATCTTTCGGGCCGGATCGTTGGCCAACGCCTGCCAGTTCTCTTCCGCGGGTGGTGTGTACTTCAATCCCAATTCCGTCATAATCAAATCCACTTTCTGTTCGACACGGAACAGCCGACTTCGATCGGCCGGAAGGAATCGTGACGCGGCCGCCACCGCTGCGCCTCCCGACAACAGCGCAACGATGCCCGCAATGATGGCGAAGTCCGTAAACTCAAGAACGGCAAAAAGCATCGGTGAAGCCCTCCTTCGACATTATTGATAAACATAGGTGCCTCGAGTGCCCTTATGTTAAGCCGTATTCGTTAGCGGTGGCGCATTTTCAACTTGTCAAGATTAGGATCTCAAGCTTGATGTTCTCCCGACCCGATTACGGTGCGAAGACGATCACTTCAATCCGCGCCGGGGGCAGCGGCTCGGCTTCGGTCGACGGTGATGGTCGCGTGCCAAATCCCACGGCGGTGACTTTGCGGCGCGACCACCAGCCGAGTTTGTGGGCGCTCGCCTGGTCTTGCAAGTATTGCGATGCGACTTCGCTTTGCCGCACTGTTAATGTGTGAGCCACTTGCAAGTTCGATTCGGCCTTCGGATCGGCAAACGCAGCCACCACCACATCTGAACCTTTGTAGCGCGCGCTGGTCAACCATTCGGTAAGCCCGGCAAGTTTCGCTTTACCATCCTGAGTTAGCACGGCCCGACGCGGTTCAAACAGTTCATCGGAGGCGAATACATGGCGATACTTCTCACCAGTATGCCGCACCAACAGCGATGTGGAATCTTCAACATAGCCGCGGATAATCGGCATCTTCTTGATGGCGTC
>JANLTA010000162.1:0-8698 GCA_031362705.1 Gemmataceae bacterium
TGAATGAGGTGGCAGCCAAAGTGCCGTTGTTGGCGGTGGACAATGACGCGCCGAACAGCAACCGGCTTTGCTACATCGGCACCGACAACTATTTGGCGGGTCGCGCGGCTGGCAAATTGGTCAAAGATGCGATTCCATCGGGCGGTTCGGTAGCCTTGTTTGTGGGGCTGACGGAATCGCTGAATGCACATCAACGCTGCCAGGGCGTGCTGGATGAATTGGCGGATGAGCCGACGCCGGCCGACACCAACAAATTGCCGGCGTTGCCCACGCGGTCGAAGACCTATGGGAAGTACAAGTTGCTCAAAGTGTTTACCGATCAGCCGGAAGGCCAGACCAAGGCTGTGCAAAACGCGGCTGATGCCCTCCTGCAGTTGCGGAATGAGGCGAATGTCTGTCTCGTTGGCTTATGGGCGTACAATCCGCCGGCGATTCTGACGGCAGTGAAAGACGCGGAAAAACTCGGCAAGGTGAAGATTGTCGGCTTCGACGAAAACCCGGTGACGTTGAAGGGCATCGAAGACGGGCACATCCATGCGACGATCGTGCAGGATCCGTTTAACTTTGGCTACGAATCTGTCAAAGCGATGGCGGAGTTGGCAAAAGGTGGCAAATACACCGGAGCGAAATTGCGAGCAGTGCCACACCGCGTGGTCACCAAATCCGGCAGCAAGAACAGTATCACGGTAGCCGAGTACAAAGAGCAGGAAGCTAAGAAAGCCGGTAAGTAGAACAAGTTGTTTCCCCTCCCTCGAAGGGAGGGGTAGGGAAGGGATTAATGACCCCACCCGATCACGATTGTGTTTCCAATTTTAGGCGCGGCTAGAAATCCCTCCCTTCGAGGGAGGGGAATAATAACAGATCAATTAGGCTTCCAAGTAATGCCGGATCACCTTCTTGAAGTCCGCAATCTTGGCAAACGCTTTCCGGGTGTACAGGCACTCCACAGCGTTAGCCTTCATGTTGACGGCGGCGAAGTCCTGGCCGTGGTCGGCGAGAATGGTGCCGGCAAATCGACGTTGATGAAGATATTGGCCGGCATTTACACGCAAGATGCTGGCGAGATTTCGCTTGACGGCACAACAGTTCAACTATTCGACGTGCGCGACGCACTGGCTCGCGGCATCGTGCTGATTCATCAGGAGTTGAATCTCGCAGGGACGTTGAGCGTATTGGCGAATCTTTTTCTTGGCCGCGAGCGCTTGCGGGCTGGCATGTTCCTGGATCGTCGCCAGATGGCAAAAGAGGGCCAACGGCTTCTCGCGCGGGTGGGTTTAGATGTTCTGTTACATCGACCAGTCAACGAACTGTCGCTGGGGCAACAGCAACTTATCGAGATCGCAAGGGCACTTGATAGCAATGCTCGCGTGCTCATTATGGACGAGCCGACTTCGAGCCTTACACAAACGGAAACCGATCGGTTGTTCGCGGTGATTGCCGATCTGAAACGCTCGGGCGTAGCCGTGCTTTACATTTCGCATCGGCTCGCGGAAGTGAAGTCAATCGCCGACCGCGTCACAGTGTTGCGTGACGGGCGCAATGCCGGTGAACTTTGTCGAAGTGATGTTTGCCACGATGCAATTGTGCGGTTGATGATTGGTCGTGACCTGCGGAAAGCGCTGGTACGTGCAGATAACGAAACGCGCCGAGGCGTGACCCGATTGGAACTGCGTGGCGTGAAATACGAGGGCGGGCCGACGACGGCCGTTTCATTGCAGGCTCGTGCGGGCGAAATCGTGGGCCTGGCCGGTCTGGTGGGTGCCGGTCGCACGGAACTCGCCGAAGCGATGTTTGGTTTGCGGAGAATTTCGGCCGGGTCCATCATGATTGACGGTGAGGTTGCCGACATCCGTCATCCGCGTGATGCAATTAGCATAGGTTTATTGCTGGCTCCGGAAGATCGGCGGCAATTTGGTTTGATCCTTGGCGACGCGGTGCAAGGAAATTTGGGCTTACCCAATCTTGATCGGCTGAACACGATGGGATTGATCGCACGGCGGCGCGAAGCCGTAATGGCCGATGATTCGATAACGACCCTTCGCATTAAAACGCCGAGTCGCCGGCAGCCGGTGGGGTTGCTGTCCGGTGGCAATCAGCAAAAGGTAGTATTTGGCAAATGGCTGGCTCGTGGACCCAAGGTGTTCGTGCTCGATGAGCCGACACGTGGAGTGGATGTCGGCGCTCGCGGTGAAATCTATGCGCTGATGAACGACCTGGCGAAAAATGGCGTGGCTTTGTTGATGATCTCGAGCGACATGGAAGAGTTGCTGGGAGTGTGCGATCGCATCGTGGTGATGCATCAGGGCCGGCTGAGTGGCGAGTTGACGCGAGTGCAGTTCAGCGAGGAAGCCGTGATGCGGCTGGCGACGGGTGGCTAACCGCGGGTGAAGCGCGGCCGTAGCATAAGATACATGGCTAGGCTCGGCGGCATACTCTTGATTGTCTTGTTTCTTTACGGACTACTGATCGGTTCATTCGATGCGGCACGGTCGGTCGATAATCATGTTGATCTTGCTCGTCGGCTTGGCTTCTACGGCGTGTTGACGCTCGGCGTCGGCACCCTGATCATTACAAACGGCATTGATCTTTCCATTGGCTCACTCGTCGGATTGAGTGCTGTGGGCTTTGGTCTGCTGCTCGAACATGAAGTCAATCCGTGGATAGCGGCTGGTATCGTGCTGTCTGGCGCGCCGCTGGTGGGCCTGATTCACGGCTTGTTGGTGACGCGGTTGAACTTGCAACCGTTTCTCGTCACACTCTGCGGTTTGTTCGTCTATCGTGGATTGGCGCGATGGCTATCCAAGACGACCGTAGGCTTGGCCGTTGGGGCACCGGATGAATATCGAGTTGGCGTTTTGTCGCTTGTCGATGTGCTGTGTAAGGGCCGGACGCTGGGTGTGCCGCATGTGTTGTGGCTGCTTTTGATTTTGGCAGTGATCATGGCGGTCTTGTTGCATCTCAGTGTATATGGCCGCTACTTGTTCGCTGTGGGCGCGAATGAGCAGGCCGCGCGCTATGCGGGCATTACCACGCGCAAATACAAGGTGCTGGCGTACATGATTTGTTCATTCTGTGCCGGCCTGGGTGGCGTATTGTTTCTACCGATGTATAGCTCGGCCAACCCGGCGAGCGCGGGATCACTCTTGGAGTTGTACGCGATCACCGGTGCCGTGTTGGGCGGTTGTTCGCTGCGCGGCGGCGAAGGCACGGTGCCCGGAATGCTGCTTGGTGCCGCCGTGCTGCCACTGCTTAACAAGCTATGCAACCTCAGCGACCGCATCGGCAGCGACCTGGAATATGCCGTGATCGGTTTGGCTTTGTTGATCGGGACAATCGTCAACGAATTGATTGCCCGGAGACAACCGAGCGTGTAAGAATTAGTACCGCCGCATCGTTGTGGTGAACTTGAAAGACAACCACAAAGACACGAAGAGCACAAAGGTCACACAAAGAAGACCACTCCATAAGACATTAACCATGACGTTCATTCACCCCGTATTGCTGACTGGCCTGTTATTGGCGGGGTTGCCCATTTTGCTGCATCTCATCATGCGGCAGAAGCCGAAACAACTGCCTTTCCCGGCGTTTCGATTCCTGGCGAGAAAGGCCACGAGCAACCGCCGGCGCATGAGGCTGCGGCATCTTCTGTTGCTGCTGATGCGCATTGGGTTGGTCGCGCTGATGTGTCTAGCACTTGCTCGTCCGCGCATTTTTTCCGAGCGATTCAATCTGCTCGGTGATCGCCCGGCCGCGGCGATCATCATTATCGATACCAGCCCGAGCATGGGTTACACGGTTGCAGGGCGCACACGGTTGGACGAGGCCAAGGCCCGGGCGCTGGAACTGATCGACGCGCTACCGGCCGCGAGCCAGTTTGCCGTGATCGATGGTGCTGAACCGAATGCTAATTGGTTGCCCTCCGCATCGGCGGCCAGAGAGCGCGTGACCACACGTGAATTGGCACCAAATGCGGCACCGATGACCGATGGCATTGCCACTGCGTATCGCATGTTCGCGGAACTGGTCGGGCAAATGAAAGAAGGCGATGATCTGCCGCCGCGATTCTTGTATGCGATTACCGATCGTACTCCCGCAAGTTGGGACGTGACCCGCACTACGGATCTGGTGGCGGCCCGCGACCGTGTCGGTGAACCAAACGTGGAGCAGATCTTCGTCGACGTCGGCTTGGAAAAACCAGTCGATGTGGCGCTGACGGAGTTGCGATTGGCCCGGTCTGTCTTGCCATCGAATCGGCCGATTGTGTTGCCGGTTGTAGTCCAGGCGACAGGACAGGATGTGGAAACGCAGGTGCAATGCCGAATCGATGGTCTGCCAGAGGTGGACACCAAACCCGTGAAACTGACGGCAGGCCAAGCCAGGGAAGTCGTGTTTGAACGACGCGGGTTGAAACCGGGACTGCATCGGGCGGAAGTACTTCTGGCGACTGATGACGCTCTGACAGCCAACAACGTGCTGTACATTACTTTCGAGGTGGGTACGCCACGGCCAGTGTTGATTCTGTGCGACCGGGTGGCCGACGCGCAGATATTGGTGAGCGCCATCAAATCCAAGTACGTCGCCGAAGTGCGTTCGCCGGATGATCCGCTGGTACGAGCGGTGACGCCGACTGAGTTGGGCAAATACACGGCCGTGTGTTTGTTGAATGTGTCGGCACCGGCTCGTGCCGGGCTTTGGGAAAAGCTATCGCGTTACATCTCCGACGGTGGCGGGCTGGCTATCTTCCCCGGCGGCGAAGAGATGATCCTCAGCGATTACGCCGATAAGTCGATAGTGCCCGGCACATTAAAAGAGGTAATTAGCGACGACGCCGGCGCGGTGTTGCTGGAATACCAGTATCAGCATCCGATGATGGCACCATTCCGCGATTACGCCCAGAGCTTTGGCGACAACCCGCCGCGCGCCTTCCGATATTGGTCGGTTGTGCCAAATATCGGCGCCAATGTGTTGGTCCGATATGCCGATGATAAGCGTCGACCAGCCATTTTGGAGTATCAATTCGACGCCATCAAGTCGAAGGGTCGAGTGCTGTTGTTTACAACGCCGTTCGACAATCGCGAGGATAATCGTGGCCGGCCGTGGAATGACTACAACGTGGACAATTGGTTTGGCCTCGTCCTGGCCAATCATGCTCTGCAATATCTGGGGAATGAATCGAATGTGCCCGAGTTGAACTTCGTGTCGGGCCGTCCCGTCCTCGTGCGCTTTCCACCTGATGTACGACCGGCGGCGTTTTCGCTGGTTGGTCCCGGCATTACAGGTGCCGATGCTTTGGTCACACGACCCGAAAAAGGCAACGAACTTCGCTTGACTCAAGCCAGATTGACGGGGCATTACACCGTGAACACGCCGGATCGCTCATGGTCCACGGGCTTCAGCGTCAACGCGCCGGCCGAGGAGTTTCAATTGTTGCCGCGCGTACCCGCGGACGCCATCGCCAGCGTGTTCGGCCCCGACAGCATCATCGCACCGGGGCAGGCCATTTCAATGAAAGACAAACTCGATCAGCGATACCGCCAGCCGTTGGAATTATTCCCGTGGCTGATGTTGATATTGCTGATGGTTTTCGCGGTCGAGAATTACTTCGCCAACCGCTTCTATCGGCATGAACAGGCAACGACGCCTGAAACAACTGGTCGCGATACAATATCCGCATGATTGACTCCACAGTTATGCCCGCGGCTGTGATCGAAAGATCACCTTCCGAATAACAATGCCTCTCGCGGATTTTCAATTGCTGTTTGATCCTACGCCGCCGTGGTCGATTCCGGTGTTGGGGCCGATTGCGTTGGTGCTGTTCGCGGCCGGCCTGGTGTTTTTGACGTTGTGGACATACCGCGGTTCGCAAGTCCCGATCCAACGCAAGGTCATCGTTGTTTCATTGCGACTGTTGGCCCTGATCGTTGCGCTGCTGACTGTGATTCGTCCGACGTTCGCTGTCAGCGATGAGGACAAATCGCCTTCGACACTGGTTGTCGTATCGGACTGTTCCAAGAGCATGACGGTTGCAGATGAACTGGACAACAAAACCCGGTGGGACACGCTGAAGCGGATGCTCGGCCTGTGCGATAGCACGTTGAACCGACTGCGCGACGAGCACAATATCACGGTAAAAATGCACCGTTTTGCCGAGGACGTGTTTGATGACGAACGCGGCCCGGATGGCGCCCGCACGGACTTCGGGCAGATGCTGCACGCCGTGGGACAACGCTATGGACAGGAGCCGCGACTGCGCGGGCTGTTGATATTAAGCGACGGTGCCGACAATGGCGCTCGCTATCCGGCACTCGGCGAGGCCGCGCGACTCCGCGCACTCAATTGCCCGATTAACACTTTTGCGCTGGGTCGGGAAAACACGTCGTCGCAACAACGTGATCTGGCCATCGTGGCAGCCAACGTTGATCCGTCGCCGGTAGCGATCAAAGGCAAACTGGCCGTACGCACGACGATTGACGCACCGGGATTCGCCGACGCGCGTGTGACGGTACGGCTCTATTTCGATGACAAACCAATCATGGCCCAGGAAGCGACGCTCAACAAGGAAGTCGGAAATGAAGTGGTACTGGAGTCCACGGCTCCCGTCACTGCGGGCGAGATAAAAGTTACGGTGAAGGTCGATCCGCGGCCCGGCGAGGCATCCGTCGCCAACAACGAACTGACCACGTATTTGACGGTGACCAAGGAAGGTACGAGCGTTCTCATTGTTGATCGCTTGCGATTGGAACGAACATATTTGCGCCGCGCCTTGGCCGGCGATCCGCGTTTCCGCGTCTTCGAGGCGATTCGGCAAACCAACGATCGGCAACGCGGCAACGCCGCCGAGTTATACAACTTTGATCGTCAAGCATATGACGTGATTGTGATCGGCGATGTTTCCGCGCAGAGGTTTGCCGGTGGCGATGATTCGGTATTGCGCAAGATCGAAGAGTTAGTCCGCGTCAAAGGTACGGGTCTGGTGATGCTCGGTGGGTTGGAGACGTATGCAGCTGGTGGCTGGCTGGGCACGCCGGTCGCCGATGCCTTACCTGTGTTCGTCGATGCCACGGCTCAGATCGAGGAGCCAGTGCAATTGGTGCCAGCACCGACCGCGAAAGGTGACTTTCTCATGCGAATCGGCACCGATGCCGCGACAAGTGAACTGTTGTGGCGCAAGTTGCCGTCGCTACCGGGGTTCACCCGTTTTGGTCGACGCAAAGACGGTGCGGCCGTAGTAGCCGTATCGGCGACCGGGGTGCCACTTCTTGTGCGGCAAAACTATGGCAAGGGGCGTACAGCCGCGTTTGCCCTCGACGAAACTTGGCGCTGGCAGCAACTGGGTCAAACCAAATCACCACGCAATAACGAAGGCATCGACGCCCATGCCAAGTTCTGGCGGCAACTCATGCTGTACCTCGCACAACAGGAGGAGACGGAAGGTAGCGTCTGGATTAAGCCCGACATTCGCCGAATACCGGTGGGCGGCAAGATCAACTTCGGCGTCGGCGTGCGCGGCAAGACCGGCCTTGATCTAACCGATGGGCGGTACGAGGTGCAAGTGATCGGCCCGACAGGTCCGCTGCCCGAACCGATTACCACGACGCGCACCGGCGATGCCGACCGGGGAACGTTCTGGAAGACCGATCAACCCGGCGAGTATCGCATGGTGGTAAAGGGTTCAGCTAAGGATGCCGATGGCTCAACCATCGCCGGTGAAGCAACGGCGCGGTTCTTGGCATTTCAGGATGACACGGAGTTGTTGCGGCCCGCCGCCAATCATGACTTCCTGACACGGCTCGCACAAGCTGGTGGCGGTGCCTTTCACATGGTCGACGAATTGCAGCGTTTCCTCGAACAACTACCGAAGTCCGGCACCGGGAATGCCGCGCCCAAGCTCAAGTACATCCCGGATTGGCGCTCATCCACGCTCGGCGTGTTTCCACCCATGTTGTTCCTGATATTCGTCAGCCTGCTAGGCTGCGAATGGGGTCTGCGACGCTGGTGGGGAATGGTGTGAACGAAAGATGTCCGACTGCGACGATCATAGAGAATGTCGCCAGCACCGCTCAAAGCCGTGAATACGACCACCCGACTAACCGGCCATTCTCATACGGCATCACGCCATGAAACGATCGGACATCGTCGTCAAATACCAGCGGCAAAAACAACCGGTCGCCTTCCCAAAGCGGTAGTTCCGCGACTTGGTCCAGCGGCACCCATTGCAAAGTGCCTTCATTGTTTGAGTGGTTCACTTCGCCGGTAAACTCGTCGATGATGAAGATAAAGCCGAACCAATCCTCGCCATCTTTGCCGAAGCCGGGCCAACTGATCGTGCCTTTTAAGCGCATTGAATGTGCTTCGATTCCGGCCTCTTCAAACAATTCCCGTTTCATGCTGGCGACGATATCTTCGTCGCGCTCCAACTTGCCGCCGAGGCCGTTGTATTTACCGAGGTGGGCGTCATCGGGCCGGGCGTTGCGATGAATCAGCAATACTTTCCGGCGATCCTTCGACAGCACATAGCCCAACGTTGCAAGTACAGGACTGTATGGCATTGCTTGCTCATATGTTCAGTTCAATCAGCTTCCCGACCCGCGCATCATGTGCAAATCGGTAGCTTCCGGTACCCCTCTCCACTTGGGGGAGAGGGGTTAGGGGTGAGGGGTTGAACCTTCGCGCGGCAAGCGCCAACCCCTCACCCCCG
>JANLTA010000186.1:0-3932 GCA_031362705.1 Gemmataceae bacterium
CGATCACGCCCGGATTTCAATGGGGTTCTTCAGCAGCCTGCTAGGGATCTTTTTTCGGGGTCAATCAACGACACGCCATCGACGAGAACTCGTTCTCCTAATTCGTCCATTCGTACTCACAACACCAGCCGAATCGCGTGCAACAAGCAGATCGCTGCTCGATGTACTGAGCATCCATCCGAGCGCACCCTGCGACCCAATCACTACCATGGGCTCATTCATGCCATTTGAGACGGCCCGGCCCAACCCGCCGCAGACGCCGTGCGACATGATCTTCCAAACCCACACCGTCTGCCCAAAGAGGTACTAATCATGAAGTGCCTCATTCAGTGGTGTGTCGGATTGTGGCCCAAAGGGCCAACCACCCATATCCCCGCCCAACGGGCGGGGTACGATTCACGTATTGAGTTTCGGTCTGAAGGACCGCGCTGTGCGACACGCCAATTTAGCGCGGCCCATCAGGCCGCAATTGTTTGGTTGCCTTCTTACCCAGCCCGAGGGGCTGGGCTAAGGAAGGTCGGCCCTTTGGGCCGCAATACACAATTGGTGAGAACACTATCACGTCATGTCGGAATAATGCGCGCCAGTGTCCTGGTAATGCTAATGTCACTCGCGTCCGGCTGCTTAAGCACACCGACGCGGTTGCCGGTGAAAGACGGCCGCGATGTCGTCAGCGCAAGCTCAACCACGGCCACTTCGCCCAAAACCGTCAAAACTGGCGGTGCCTGCTTCGACTTGGGCGAAGGCCATCAGGCCGCGTATTCCGTCGATGAGTTCGTTGGCAAAGTGGCCGAGTTGCTCGCCTCGGGCCGAAATGCTTCGGCTCGACATTTGGTGAGCCTGTATCCCGATCTGTGCCAGGACGCGCTACGCCGAATGACCAACGCAGAGGCGTCGGCCGCCTCCATGCAACTGATCGCCAAGGTTCACGATGTGCAAGTCGGCCTCGTGGACACGCCGCTAAGTTGGGCCGCGCTGATTCAGGAGCGCACGACCAACCCCGGCAAATTCGCCAGCTACGATGTCGCCCGTAAACGAGCCATCGAAAGCAAATCACTGGCTACGGCCAACCTCGCGAAGTCCGCCCCACACGTGCTATTGCAACTCGACGCTCACCGGCTCACCGGCGAAGCGTTGTTGCAAGCGGAACAGCCGACCAAGGCGGCAGTTGAATTCACGTCGGCAATCAAGCTGACGCTCAATTACTACGCATACCAAACCATCCAACTTGAATTGATGCTTGGCGAGGCCAAACGCCGCGATGGCCAAATCGAGCAGGCCGTCGGCACCTGGCAGCAAGCGATCATGCTCGCAGGCCAACTTGCTGCCAGCGGTGCGCCGGTTGCCGATCCAATTATGTGGGAATCCGTCTCAGCGCTGAGACCCGTCAATACAGCGTGGCCCGATCCGGTCGTCGCGTCCGTGGTTCCAGTGGGTGCTGTCCGCCGAACGCCAGGCGCTGACGAGGCATATCTTTGGAAGCGCGTCGGCCATTGGCGACTGGATCGTGGCGAGCCGCAAGCCGCGCTGCTGGCGTTCAAACGTGCTGAGTCGATGTGCGCCGAGCCATCATTGCAGGAAGACTTGCAGTTGTTGCAGGCATCGGCCCTCGCGCAGCTTGGTCAATCCGCAGCCGCCGCTGCCATCTTAACTCCGCTTGTGGACAAGCAACGCCCCATCGTGTCCGCTTCCGCGCTGGCCACGCTGGGTTCGATGAAGCTCCAAGTCGGTGCCGGCCCTCAAGCGACGGCGCTACTCAAGAAGGCATTCGAAGTTGCTCAATCCGGCAATTGGCCCGGCCGCGCCGAGGCGGAAGCCGACTACGGCCTGGCCTGTTTGTTATCCGGCGACACCACGTTGGGAATTGAAAATCTCCACGCCGCTCAACAGAAATTCGAAACGGCAGGCAACATCCTGTCACTACGCAAATGCCTTGAAAACGAGGCCACATATTGGAAGCGCACCAATAACGTCGCGGAATTAGATCGTGTGAGTGCCCGATTGGTTGCAATGGAATGCGGCACCCGCACAACTCATTGAGCCAATAGACAGAATGCCATTCAGTCTGGAACCCGCTATCCGGTAGTGGGTCAGTTTGAAAATGAGAGCCGACAAAATGGCAGGATTGCAGTTTGAGGCCGCTACCAGAAAAGGACAGGTACGCCGCACATCGCCGCTATGAAGAGCATCACAACCAAGATTACTTCAGCAATCTTTGGCACCAGCGGCTCTCGCACTTGCTTTGGGTCGTCCATGTTGTCATTATAGCACTATGCAAAAGCGGTCAAGAATGCCCCGCGACGTGAACCAATTGGCCAAGCGGCTGGTGGAGATGACCACTGGCACCGCGCCGCCGGAACCCGTGAAGGTGGCCGACGATAGTGGGAAGAACCCGCACGCGGTCGCGCTGGGGCGGATGGGTGGGCTGGTCGGTGGGAAGGCCCGCGCCGACAAATTGCCCCCAAGCGTGCGAGCGAAGATAGCAAAAAAGGCAGCCCAAGCACGCTGGAAGAAGGTCAAACAGGATCAGGGAAAGAGTCGTACAAGCCGCTAGAGAATGACTTTGTTTTTTCCGTTGCGCCGCACAATTGATCCATCAACGTGCTGTCAATAATCTTGTCAGCGATGCCCTTCATCAAGATATATGGTCGAAGCAATGGATTATGAAATCGGTATTTGTATTTCCGTGGCGAGCCGACTCTCTCTAAGACGTAGCCTCTGTTTTCGTCGGTTGCTAGCTTGTTCAGTTGCTCGGAACAGTCCTGGACGATATTGCTGGCAATGACTTTATCGTTTTCGATTGTCTTCACATCGACAGGTCTAAAGTACCCCATTTCATCCGTGCTTGCCAATGCGCATGCTAGCACTAGAACTGGATACTTGGTTCCACGTCGTTGGCCTTGGGCAGCTTTGAGATATTCATCTTTCACGGAGGCCTGAGCTTTTTCCAGCGATTCTTTGATCGAATGCGCTAAGTCGGCAGTAGCAATGAACGGAGATGCTAATTTAACTGCCCGAACAGCGGCATGGTAGCACAATAAGTGCGTGTAATAAGGATAGCCGCGCGACAGCGTAACGATGATATCCGTGTTCTCGCGGTCAATCTTTAGATCTAATTTGGCCAGTCCTTTTTCAATGATCTGACGCAACTCGTAGTCGGCCATCGGCGGCATGTATACCTGAGCGATACATCGTTCAATTGACTTGTGTTCCTCGATCAGGCCTGTCGCGCTCTGAGCAACGCCAATCAGAATAATGGTCGCATTGACTGAACTATCGGACAGGTCTTTGATTGTGTCTGCGAAAGCGCGACGGTGTTCAATCCCCATGCGATCAAATTCGTCGAAAATAATTACTAGTTCGTGGTCTTCAGCGCATTTGCGACATAGCAGCCGCTTCAACTCACCCGATGACATTGACTCTGGGCTTATAAGAAATTGGTCCAAACCATACTCGACCTGCCGTGGCAAGTCTTGCTCCCCCGGCTCCTCAATCAAGATCGGAATGGCCGCGAGAGCGTTCTTCCAGACGCTCAGATACGTGTCAGTTTTGCTGCAATTAACAAAGATGAATTCCAGTGACGCTTCTTGCTGAAGTGCGGTTTTAAGGATGTTGGCTAACGATGTTTTTCCAACGCCACGGTCACCGAAAAGAACGACATGCTGGCCTCGCGTCGCAATAGCACTAACGACCCGATCCAACTGTTGAACTCGCCCACGAAAAAGGTCGTAATCGTTGATTGGGGCCGCCGGATTAAAAATCCTGCCACATTGAAAGACCTTCTGAAGAATCTCGCGGTCGCTCATGTTGACGGTCCTTTCAACTAGGGAGCAGCCTTGACAACTAGGGAGAGCATATCATTAACTAGGGGGAATGGCAAAATAACTTGGAATTTGGCGGGTAGAGGCCTTGACTTTTCTTTACCGGTCAAG
>JANLTA010000202.1:0-6581 GCA_031362705.1 Gemmataceae bacterium
CCGATGTTGAGGCGGCGCAGGAATTGATCCGACGCGCCGGCTTCGCCAACGACCCAGCGATCAAGATCGAGTTTGCCCGCGCGACAGAGAAACTGCGCGGCTTAGTCGTTTACATCGAGAAACACCAAGCGGCCGAAACGAGCTGCAAGATAGCATCTTCGGGCATTCTGCCGGGGCCAAAGACGTCAGGCCCAGGATTGCGCATCCCGACATTGGCACGCGGAGTGTTGGCCGCCCTCGACGGCAAGACTGGGCGAATTGCGTGGGCTGATCGACTGGGTGCGGATGCCGCCTGGCCTCCGCTTAAGTTGGATGAATCGCGCTGGCTTGTCGTGTCCACGGAGCCGCAATCAATATCGGCCCGCGATTCCAACACAGGCGACATTGTCTGGTCGCAACCATTGGAGTCGCTCCCCGTCGGGCCGCCCGTTGTCGTAGCAGGACGAGTATTCATCGCGCTGGCCGGGTCCATCGGCAACGTATTGAGTATTGATGCGCGAACGGGTGAACTGATCGGCACATTTGCGACGGGTCAATTGCTGTCTGGCGGCATCGGTACGCGGCCGGGCACTTCGAGACTTTATGTTCCAGCGCGGGCACAGCAGATTTATGTGCTGGACGCGATGCCGGATGACGGTTCGCCACGATGCGTCGCCACGTTTACAACTGGTCACGCACCGGGTTCATTGCGCCGGGAACCGACGATCTTCCCGCTGAGCGATGGCGGCACGGGTTTGTTGCTGGAGACTGCCGATGGCATTGCGGACACGGCATTGGAGTTGTTCCGCTTACCGGATGGGCCGCTCGCCACGGCTGTGCCGATGGATCGCGCACGGATCGCAGGTTGGACGTGTTTTCCGCCAGCCTACAATGCCGAACGCTTGGCCACGGTCGGAGATCGTGGGACGCTCGGTGTTTTCGGCTTACGGCAATCCAATGCGTCGGATGGGCCGATGTTCATACTGGCCGAGACGATCAATCCACCGATCGACGCCTCGCCGCAACGGTCTTTGGTTCTTGCCGCCGATGATGATTCGCTGGTCGCCATCACCAGCGGTCGTTTGCGGCAGTGGCGCTTGGTAATCGACCGAACACATGGTCGGAAGCTGGCTCCGGGCTGGTCGCACGGGGAACCTGTTGGCATACCGATTCAGCCTCCGATGATTGACTCAGGCATCGCCTATTTGACAACGCAACGCAACGACCCGCCGGTGACGTTGATAACAGCCGTTCGCATGGACTCCGGCGAGATCATTTGGCAACGGACTATCGGCTTTGAGTCATCGTCGCCACACGTTCGCATCGGCGATACGGTCGTCACCCTGGATCATCGCGGGGCATTGCTATCTTTGACGGCCGCTGACGCAAACAATGCCTGGTCATTTGCCGGCAAGGAGCTTACTGGCCCAGTGCCCGGTTTGGACGGGCGACCGAGTTTGGTTCGCGACCCCGTCGAGAGTTGGGTTGCGGTGTTGCCACTGACCAAGGGCGTGATGCTTCGCCGGATTGCTGCCAACCTCACCATTGCGGATCAACGCATCGAATTGCCGGCGGTGCTGGCTGGGCAGCCCGGCTTCTCGTCAAATGCAGCCGTACTGCCGCTGGCCAACGGTGTGTTGGTCCGTGTCGGCAGCGATGGCAAACCTGTGGCCGGGCCGACTTGGCGTAGTGCGGGTTCCGGCTCGGACAGCATCGGCAACGTCACTCACTGGCATGATGACATCTATCTCGTCAGCGACGGCCAACGCAAACTTACGAGCCTGAGTTGGTCCGGCGGAACTATCTTTGATTTGGCCACCGCGTCGGCCTTGGAACGACCGCAGAAATTCGTTGGTCCGCCGGTTGTTATTCCGGGCGACATGCCACGTGCTGTGATTGCTGACGCTGGCGGCAATGTCTCGCTCATCCGCGGCGACAAACTTGAAATCGAGCGTACCTGGCGGCTTGGCGGCGATGGCCGCACGATAACAAACGGCCCGACATTGCTCGGTGGATTTGTGTTCGTCATCGTTGACGGCAAGACGCTGATCGCGCTGCAACCCGGACGTGATGGCCCGGCTTGGCACTTTGATCTACCGGACGGTGCGTTTATCGGCATGCCTACGGAGTTTGCCGGGAAAGTGATTATCGCGGATTCGCAAGGTCGGTTGTGGCCGCTGGATCCGACCTCGGGGAAGTCTATGATTGCCGATGGTTACACGCTGAAGGGAACTTCTGTTGCTGGCGGTATGCCCGTAGCGTTGGGCACGGATCGACTGTTTATGCCACTTGCGGATGGCACGGCTGTGTCGTTGACCATTGAACAGCTGATGAACACAAAGGGCGAGTAAGTTGTTGCCCGGTTGCAACCCGTCGCCATTCTTCCGATAATTTCCAGATGCTGCCAGCGACTACTGACCCCGATGCCGAACCACTCCGCGTGTTGGTTATTGACGACGAGGCCGCGCACGCCCAAACCGTCGCTGAAGCGCTCGAAGCAGTGGGATACGTCTGCACCGTGGCCACGAGTGGCCGCGATGGTGCCAAGGCGCTCGATAAGGACGAGTTTGATGTCGTACTCACCGATATGAAAATGGGCGATCTTGATGGCCTTGCCATCGTTCGCAAAGTGAAAGCGGAGCAACCCGAAGCCGAAGTCGTGGTGATCACTGGCTTCGGCGACTTCAAGACCGCCGCCGCCGCTGTCAAGGAGGGCGCAGCTTACTATTTGCCCAAACCGGTGGACCTCGGCGAACTTCGCGCTCTGGTTCAACGATCGGCGGAACGAGTGGGCGAGCGCCGGCTTAATCGCCAATTGCGCCAGCAACTCGATGAGAGATTTGGCTTCGAAGGCTTCATTGGCAACGCGCCGAAGATGCAGGAAGTAATTGCCCGATTGCAGGCGGTGGCTGCAACCAGTGCCCGCGTGTTGATCCACGGCGAAACCGGCACCGGCAAGGAACTTGTCGCCAAGGCAATCCACAACAATTCGCCGCGCAAGGCCAAGCCGTTCGTGGCAATGAACTGCACGGCGCTCAACGAGAACTTGCTCGACGATGAACTATTCGGCCACGAAGCCGGTGCGTTCACCGGTGCCGACAAGCTGCGCAAGGGCCGCTTTGAACATGCCAACGGCGGTACGCTCTTCCTCGACGAAGTCGGCGACATGCCGCCGATGTTGCAGGCGAAACTACTGCGGGTGTTGGAGAACGACGAGATATTCCGCATCGGCGCCAATGAACCAATCAAGGTCAACGTTCGCCTGCTCTCGGCGACGCACCGCGATCTGGATGCCGAAGTGAAAGCTGGCCGCTTCCGCCAGGATCTTTTCCACCGGCTTAAAGTCGTGTCCGTCACGCTGCCGCCACTGCGCGAGCGTAAAGAAGATCTACCTATCCTCACCGCGCACTTCATTAAGGAGTTCAATGCCCGGCACAGCAAGAAGGTCGTCACCGTAAGCGATGTGATTCGGCGTGCCTTTCACGACTACGCCTGGCCGGGTAACGTCCGCGAGTTGCGCAATGCCGTCGAGAGCATGATTGTGCTGGACCGCGATGGCACGCTCGGTCCCGACGATTTGCAGGACGATGGCATCCTGGCCACCGTGCGCACCTCGAATTTGACGACAACAGCCAGTGGTGGCACCGACGCCTTCATTGGGCGGCCACTCGCCGAAGTCGAACGTTACTACATGGAGCAGGCCCTGACCCAGGCCGGCGGCAATCGCGAAGAAGCTGCCCGTGTCCTTGGCATCGGTGAACGGACACTCTATCGCAATATCCAGGACTGGAAGCAACAAGACAAAGTCCGCGCCGCTCTCGCCGACCACGGAACGCCAGAAGCCGCTGCGGCTGCGCTCGGCATGGACGCCGAAACGCTGAGCCAATCGCTGAAAAAGTGGGGCTGGAGTTGATTCGCACGTGGAAAAAAGATGACCAAAGGCCCACCCATTGCAATGGGTGGGCCATCTACTTTCACACTTTGACGTTGGCGTCGCGCTGTAGCGCCTCGGCCTTGTCAGTTTTTTCCCACGTGAAGCCGGGCAGTTCGCGGCCAAAGTGGCCGTGGCGGGCGGTTTCACGATAGATCGGCCGCCGCAAGTCGAGCGTTTCAATGATGCCGCGTGGCGTCAATTGGAAGTGTTTGCGAATCAGGTCCGAGAGTTGTCCTTCGCCAAGTCCATCCGCAATTGTACGATTTGTGGATACCCACACGGAGAGCGGTTCGGGGTGACCGATGGCGTAGCTGAGTTGTACTTCGCATTCGCGGGCCAACTTGGCTGCGACCACGTTCTTGGCAATGTAGCGGGCCATATAAGCGGCCGACCGGTCCACCTTGGTCGGATCCTTTCCGCTGAATGCTCCGCCCCCGTGGCGACCGCGACCGCCATAGGTATCCACGATAATTTTGCGGCCAGTCAAGCCACAGTCGCCGTGCGGGCCACCTTCGAGGAAGCAGCCGGTCGGGTTGACGTGGTATTCAACGTCGCCTTTAAGCAAGTCGGGACGTTCGGCCTTGAGCGTGGGGATGATTAGCTCATCAATCAACAGCTTGCGGGCATCTTCCTTGAACTTGCGGTTGCCGTCCATGGCCGACTCGTCGTGTTGGGTGGAAAACACAACCGTGTGAATGCGGTGCGGCGTGCCATCGGCGTTGTATTCGACTGTGACCTGGCTCTTAGCGTCGGGCCGGACAAATTTGAGCCGGCGATCCCGCCGCATGGCCGCGTGATTCTCGACAAGCCGGTGTGAAAGATAAATCGGCAGCGGCATCAGCGTCTTGGTCTCGTCGCAAGCGAAGCCGAACATCATGCCCTGGTCGCCGGCCCCGCCCGTGTCCACGCCGATTGAAATGTCGGGCGATTGCGCGTGCAACAGATTCTGCACCTTGCAGGTGTCGGCGGCAAAACCAATTTTTGGGTCGGTATAGCCAATTTCGCGGACAACATCGCGCACCAGTTTTTCCACTGACTCATTGTTCAGGGGAGCCTTGGTTGTGATCTCGCCGGCGACTGTGCAGTGGTCGGTGGTGACCAGCGTTTCGCAGGCAACGCGGCTGGTGGGATCGTGTTGGAGGCAGAAGTCGAGGACGGCGTCGCTGACCTGGTCGGCCACCTTGTCCGGATGGCCCATCGACACGGATTCACTCGTAAATAAATAGCGCGAACTCACGGCGGCATTCCTCAGGGTGTCTATCAAGCAGCATAACAGATTCGTGCTTTGATTATACGACAACCGATGGGCCGCGTCAGCCGGTTCGGGCTTGCCCGCATCAGCGCTGGCCCCAGCGTTCAAACAGCCGGTGTTCGACGCCGAGCTGGTCGCAAATCCGGCCGACGATGAAGTCCACCATATCGGACAATGACTGCGGTCGGGTGTAAAACGCGGGCATCGCCGGCAGGATGATAGCACCGGCCTCAGCACATGCCGTCAGATTGCGAAGTTGCACCAACCCCAGCGGCGTTTCACGAGGCACCAGGATCAGCTTGCGGCGTTCCTTCAGATGCACATCGGCGGCCCGATGAATCAGGTTCTCTGATGTGCCGTGTGCAATGGCAGCAACCGTGCCCATACTACAGGGGCAGATCACCATGCCATCGGTCAGAAACGAACCCGAGGCAATTCCGGCCTGAAAGTTGCGGAAGTGATGGTAATACAAACGCTCGGTTGAAATATCCTTCGATTGCGGCCCAAACAAATCGGCCGGTTGAAAGGCATCGAGGCACACCGTGCGGCCAATCTCGCGTTCCATCACTTCGACAGCGGCCGGGCTGATGGCGAGATGCACAGTCCGGCCGCCACGAAGCAACACTTCGAGTAAACGCAATCCATACGGCGAACCGCTGGCCCCAGTAAGTGCGACGACAAGATCGGCCACGTTACTTCTTTTTCTCAATCATCTTGGGCGCTTCTTGGTGTATGACGATCATCGTGACAATCGGCGATTCCGTTTCATCGCTTTTCTTTCGAGCTGCGCCAGGCACCGGCTTGTGCGTACTCAAATGGACTTCGATGATTTGGCCGGTCTTGAGCGCGGTCAATTCCGACCCGTAACCTGGAAGCTTGGGGTTGTCGCCTTTGAGTTTCAATCTCTCTTGCTGCGTGTATGGAATTGGTTTTCTCGATTCGTCGAGCCGTTCAGGTAGCTTCATCGTGCGGACCGTGGTGTCGGAGGCATAACTATAGGTGATCTTTTGGTTCCGCATACCGCTACGGCTGGATGGCACTCGCACTTCGATTTCAATCAACAGATCCTCGGCATCTGATTTCAGGTACTTTCCCGTGACGGTGCGAATCAGTTGATACTTGTTGCCTTTGTCAGCCGCTTTTTTTTCATCCTTTGGTTCGGCCTTCTTCTCTTCTTTCTTTTCCATCTTGTCCTTGGCGTCGGCCTTCTTCTCTTCGGGCTTGTCCTGACTCATGAGGGGCAACGCCAGAAACGCTGCAACAATCAGCAACCAGCAACGCTTTGCAGACATTGGTAGCCCTCAAATAGCGAATCACTGCACCGGCACATTTTTGAGCGCAAACGCGACTTCCACAGACGCAGGATGATTACCATTCACCGAAAGGCGCGCCGGTTCGGTCGCATCTTTGGTACCG
>JANLTA010000271.1:0-3987 GCA_031362705.1 Gemmataceae bacterium
TACGCCACCACTTGCACGTGGTTTCCGCAATCGCGATGCGGCCAAACCTGCCGGTATCGATGGCTGACTTGATCGCCCGATTGGTGTCATGGAACCGGGAGGGAAAAATCGTGCATAGTTGAACGCCCGCTCGATCGCAAGCATCAATAATTCGGTCACAGCGCTCTGGCGTGATCTCCAGCGGCTTTTCAACGACGACATGTTTGCCAGCTTGAGCCGCAAGTGTTGCTGACTCAAGATGATTGCCCGATGGCGTGCAAACGATGACAGCGTCGATGCCAGGTTGGCGAAGTGCAATTGCAAGATCGGAAAATACGCCGATTCCGGTCAGACCCATTTCAGTCGCAAGCCGGATCGGAGCATCTAGCGTGCGACCGACCAAGCCCGCAACCTTCGTCCCGGGAATGTCGGCCAACGCGCGAACGTGAAATCGGGCAATCGTCCCGCAGCCTACGATCAAGAACCCGAGTGGAGCAGTCACGGCCCGCTTCCGTTAGTGGATGTCAATGAGGTGTTTTCAACTGCAGTACGGCTTTGAGTAGATACTGAGCGCCACTGAGAACGGTCGCAACAAGCATCGCCCAGACAATCAACAAACGAATTGGTTCCAATGTCGGACGTTGCTGCGTTGGATACGAAAGCACCACAAAAATCGCGATTAGCGCAGCGCATTGCAGAACCATCTTAATCTTGCCGACGTAGTCGGCACCGAAGGCGACGCCTCGCGCCTCGAAAAAGCTCCGTAGGCCGGTAACGATCAACTCACGGGCGACCACAACAGTAACCATCCACGCGGTCAAACCGGAGTCGCGAACCGGCAATAGGAAGATGAATGCTCCGCATACAAGCAGCTTGTCAACTAGTGGGTCAAGGTTGCGGCCGAACGCGCTCGTGAGGCCTTGTTTGCGGGCCAAATAACCATCGAGCCAATCCGTGATGGCAGCGATCACGAACACGCCCAATGCCGCCGTCCAATTCTCAAACTGAATCAGCACGAACAGGATGATCGCCAAGCCGAGACGAGAAAGAGTCAAGATATTAGGGAGATTCCACACGATCGCTGCTTGCTGAGCCGTGCTATCCTTCGAGTCCATGACCGCTTCCATATCGTGTCACCACGGATTGCCCAACGCTCGCGCGGTCAGGTCGTAGCCATCGGCGGCCGTGACCTTGGCTTTCACAAAGTCGCCTGCTCGCAAATTCTTGCCTTTGAGCCGCACAGTTGTGTCGATCTCCGGAGCGTCGGCTGTGCCGCGAGCGCGGACATGATTGGGGAACTCCGGGTCCGGGCCATCGACGATTGCCGAAATCTCTTCACCGACTTGGGCCGCACTCCAGGCAAACGCCACTTCCTGTTGTGCCGCCATCACGCGATCACGGCGTTCTAACATGACCTCGGGCAACACATGGTCGGTGAGGCGATCAGCCGGCGTGCCCGGTTCGCGTGAATAAGTGAAGACGCCGCAACGCTCGAATCGTGCCGACTTGGTGAATTCCACCAGTTCATCCACATCATCGTCGGTTTCACCAGGGAAGCCCACGATGAATGTCGTCCGCATCACAAGGCCAGGCATGGTAACCCGGAGCTGGGCCAGCAGTTCTTCCGTCGATGCGCGGGTGACGCGCCGTTGCATCCGTCGCAGCATCCGGTCGTTGATGTGTTGCAGTGGCATATCCAGATAGGGAATGATCTTCTTGGCCGCTCCCAGTGTTTCGATCAACTCACGATTGAAATGCTCCGGGTAGCAATAGAGGATGCGAATCCACTCAATGCCTTCCACGCGGTCGAGCTTCCGTAACAACTCCGCCAATCGCACTTTGCCGTACAAGTCCAGCCCGTAGTATGTCGTGTCCTGAGCGACGATGATGAGTTCGCGGACACCATCCGCGGCCAGCTCTTTGGCCTCGCGAATGACCTCGTCCATTGGTTTGGTGACGTGCTTGCCGCGCATCTGCGGGATCGCGCAAAACGTACAAAGCCGGTCGCAGCCCTCACTGATTTTCAAATACGCATAGTGTTTTGGTGTAATGCGTAGGCGAGCCGTGTCTTCCTGTGCCCGCACCGGGGCCGGCTTGAAGAGTGACCGTTGTTCTTGAATCACCTGCTCGCGCTTCGGTCCGGCACGGTCCAATACCGACGCAATGTCCTCGCGCCCGAACACGCCGACGATTTGATCGACTTCCGGGACTTTTTCCAGCAGCAGGTCTTTTTCGCGCTCGGCCAAACAGCCGGCAACGACGACAGCGCGCACCTTGCCTTGCCGCTTCAACTCCAACATCTCGCGGATGACGCCGAGCGACTCTTGTCGCGCTGGCTCGATGAACCCGCAAGTGTTGATGACGACGACATCCGCCCCGTCGGCATTCGGCGTAAGCGCGTACCCATCCTGGGCGAGCAGCCCCAGCATCCGCTCACTATCAACAGTGTTCTTCGGACACCCAAGTGACACAAAGGCCAGGGTGCCTTTCTCGCTCGCGACAACTGACATAAAGATTCTATGTGATCGCTGAATTCGACTTCGATGGTAACACGACCCTGCCTATTCTAGCAGTTATGGCACGAAGTGGCATGAGCGGGCAGTCGGGCGCTATCGTTACTGGTATTATGAATGGTGGGAGTGAAATCATATGAACACCACATTGCCTTCCGCGCCGTCGTGGGTGCCCTCGGCACAGCGCCTGCTGACGATCGCCGACGTGTCTGTGCTTCCCAATGAACTTCCGACAGGCCCGGCTCGATATGAATTGGATAACGGGAGGCTTGTCGTCATGCCGCCAGCCGGAGATATTCACGGCGAATCGGAACTACGCATCGGTTCCGAGTTGCTTAGCCAGGGTGAGCGACGAGGTCATGGCCGGGCGCGCTGTGGCGACGTGGGCATCATTCTCCGTCGTAACCCGGACCGCCTGGTCGGCGCTGATGCGCTATTCATCTCCAAGGATCGGTTGCCGATTCGAACCTCAAAAGAAGGATACCTGGAGACGATTCCCGACCTGATCGTGGAGGTTCGCAGTAAAAATGATCGCATCAACGAACTTGCAGAAAAGGCCAATGAGTACTTGCAGGCTGGTGCCCGTGTGGTTTGGATTTTAGATCCATCCAACCAGACGGTCACCGAGTACCGACAAGACAAACCTGCGCGTGTTGTGGATTCGCGCGATGCACTCACGGTCGAAGACATCATTCCTGGGTTTAACGTGTTGGTATCCAGCTTGTTCTGACGAGGCCGACCGACTATTTCAGCCACCTCGGCTTGTAGTTTTCCAGATACGACAACACATCGGTCTCTTTGTCCAGATTTCTGTAACCTGCGCCGCGCAGTTCTGCGAGGGCCTCGCTGTTGGTCCAGCGGTCATATTCCATGCGATAGACGCTGACCATCGCTCCGGTACGGTGCGTGCCCGCGTAGCAATGCAACAGCACAGGGAAATTGGTCGGGTCATCCATCACGGTGAGGAATTTGGTGACTCCCTGTTCCGCCGGGGGAGGTCCATCGTATTCCGGCCACCAGCTTTTTGGCGTGATGCGGACGTGTTTGATATCGAGCGACCGGCAGAAATCCGCTTCGGCTGCGTCCGGTGGACTGACACCCTCAACGTACGTGTCGCGCAAGCTAACCACTGTCCGAATGCCGTGATCGTGGATCAGACGCTGAAGGCCGGCTTGACTGAGTTGGCCGCTACGGTACAGCACGCCCGGGGTCACGACACGGATATTGCGATGGTTCGCCTTTTGATAGCTGGCAAAGGCGACCGGCAATCCGACGAGCACGCCCGCGATGATGAGTATGCCAACGATGTTGAGCTTGCGACACGACACGATTTCGTCCTCCTGACGCGAACCGGCACAATGCTACCCGGCACCGCCGACACGGGCAAGCCGGGATGCCAACCGGCGGACGAATTCGACATCCACGGTTCCATCGCGGCCACCGCGGCAAACAGCGCCGCGTACAGCGATAATATCGGGCTTCAGCGGTAGTAGCG
>JANLTA010000329.1:0-3035 GCA_031362705.1 Gemmataceae bacterium
ATCCACGGTGACTGCGTGCCAGTTGCCAGCACAATACCGCTCAAAACAACGAGCAACACAAATATCAACGCACCGAAATAAATCGATTTCGGGCGATTGCGAAACAATGCCCGCCAGCGTTCGCGCAAACGCGGACGATAGCCAATTGCTGTCTCCAACTCCAATCGGCCACGGTCGATCAAGTAGTACGCGAGCTGTTTCCGTCGTTCGTCGCTGCTAGCCACCACGAGGTTCAGCGCTGTGTTAGCTACCTCCAGTTCGGTCGCCTTCGAGCCACGGGCGAGCCGTTCGACTTCATGCCGACACTGGTCGCGGGTCTCGAAACTCTGACGGGTGTACTCACCACTCGGGTCGGAACGAAATGCCAACTCAACGACGCTGGTTTGCTCGACGAAGTTGTTCCAGTCGAGTGCATTGAGCAATCGCAGGCTGGTGATACAGTTGCCGACGGAAACCTGGTTGGCCGCCTGGCGGCGATTCTCGCGGCGAAGCAGCTCGCTGGCGCCGAAGTTGTCGCGGGCCAGCCAATCGTCGAGCCATTTCACGATCGGTTGAGCCGACGCCCCGTGATCGCGCAGTCCCTGAATGATGCCTACGAGCGCTGCATCACTGCGGCGTTCCGGTTCATGAATAGCCCGGCCACTCCGCGCTTCCTGCATCTGCTCGGCCACCCACTTGGCCGCATAGTCACGGTCGTTCCGCGTCTCGATCATTTGCTGCGACAAGCGACGCAGATTCTCGATCAACGCCAGGCGCAGCATTGTCGGCACGGCCCACATCTCGCCGATGGTGAGATGCCGAACCGCTTGGTACGCACGAACAAACTCGCGGACTTGTGCTTCGCTGAGACTGGAATCGGTGTGGACAACGAGGCCGACCGCCAGCGCTAGTGTGCGGGGAAAGCCAACCAACGGGCCAACGGTGAGTCGCGGCAATTCGCGATAGAACCCGGCCGGCAGGTCGCGCCGTACTTCACGCAGTACATCTTCGACGACAAAGAAATTGTCGAGCAGCCACTCCGCATCAGTTGTCAGCGTTTCTTGGCCGCGCGAGGCATCACGAATGGTGGCGTGGGCGTCCCGCAACAGCCGATCGTCTTCACGCAATCGGTCATCAATTGAGCGTTGCGGCTGATCGTGGGAACTCTCAGACGCGGCTGCCAATCGCCGCGCGTAGTCCTCTAAATAGGCCTGCCCATAGATCTCATCGCGAAGCGGACCCGTCTTGGTCGGGTCGAAAAACGGACTCTTGGCCGCAACGTCGGCGACGGGCACTCGCACGACGGTAGTCGGCATGGCATCGGCATCCTGTCGGTAAAAGGCGATCCACAGACGGGGCTGTTATTATCGGATTTCCCGCGATTCTGTCGAGGGAGGGAGTGGTCGGCAGTGATTCGGAAAGTGGCCGGCTCGTGGTTACTGAACCATTGGGAGCCGCAGGCGCGGTGAGGGTCACAAACAGCCGACTGCACTTATTTGAGGAATGCTGAGTCGATCATCAGCCGAAGAGCTTGTTGAGCACGCGGGAGGTCAGTGCTGTGAAGCCGGCCGAGGCGTCGGACGACAAGACTGGCCGCGAGCGTCCCCAGAACCGGTTTGAGCCAGGTGGGTTTGGGCAGGCCGGCAAGTTTCCATTCCACCAGCCGAAGTCGCGATTCACGCTGGGGCTGGCTTGTCATGGCCAACACGAGGACGCTGCCCGATTGATTTGCCATACGTGACGGACTCAGCACCAAGGCCGGTCGCATCTTGCTGGCCGATAAGTCCGTGAATGGGAAACGAATCAGGATGACATCGCCCGGCTTAGAGCGAATCATAAATTGCATCCTCGTCATTATCCCAAACAGCGGCGAACGCAGCTTCCTGAGCTTTCAACCACAACGTGGCATCGGCAGTCTTGGCAGGCGGGTCTTGAAAAATAACGACGACATCGCCCGGTCGAGACCGAGCCAGCTTTTTCGGGAACTTGATATTCTTGCCATCAAAACGTGCCTTAACCGCCTGCATGTTTCGCCTCCTCTTATCCAAGTATTATCCACCGTTTTAGCTGTTTGCACAGATGAAGTCACATCCAATTCTTGTCTTGCCATCTGCGATCTTCCGTCGTGACCAACCCACTCACCCCGCATACTCCGCCGGCAGCCCATTCACAATCGTCACCGTCTCCACACTCACCCGCACGACTTGCCCCACCAACCGCACGATGTACTCCGGATCATTATCGCGATTTGGGTCGCTGAGAATACCGCTGCGTTTGTCTTCGCTGGGCTTTGCAAATAAACTATGACCTGCGCAAATACTAAATACTGTACACAAAAACGCCATTTTGGCTGGCCGCAATGGCTTGGCTACAATGCTCAGCATCGGGTCGGCGGACTAGCTATCTGTCGGTCGAGGCGCGGCGTCGCTTCTCTCAGGGCGGGCCGCGTCTCGACATTGCCCGGCACTGAGAGGGCAGCGATGTCATCGGCGACAGACTCCGAGATTCCGCTCATTTATTGCGAGAAGTGCGGCTGGACATTTGATAGCATATTTCCAATTCACCCCGGCTGGTCAAACAATGCCACAAATTGCCCGCGATGCGCAACCTTAAATCTAGTGCCGGAAGGCGAGTTGCCGTTCAAGAACCCGCCTTGGATTACGCTTCGTTTTTTTAACGTCGTTGGATTTACGTCAAGAATACCCGAGTTTGCATCGAAACTGAAAAGCCCGAATGTCAGGGCCGTTGCGGAGTTCTTTCAAAAGAACATACATGCGCAGCATTGCATGGTGGACGTTTTTCCATACCTAGCATACACGACAATGCTATTCGAGCGTGTCCGATTTTCGCGCCGTGCATTGGCAAAGATGTGGGACTGTACGCCGATGAAGAGGATTCCTTGGCCAAGGCCGCTAAGGCCACGCGCCAACACGGCAGCGCTGAGCGTCTGCACGAATGCCATGCCTGCAAGTCCGATCGCGACGAGGGCTAGGCCGCAGATAATCAGATTGCGGGAACCGAGACGTGCGCAGTAGTGTCCGGCCGGAATGAGAGCC
>JANLTA010000405.1:0-17712 GCA_031362705.1 Gemmataceae bacterium
CATCGTCTCTGCCAACGACCCACTTCTTGTGCAAGTCACCCAAGACTGGCTGGACCAATTCGAGCGCGTGCAATGGATCCTGCGATTGTCGCCTCGGCTGCGGCAGAAGCACGGGGATTGAATGTGCCTCGCTCATTTACAATGAGCCATGATCGCGCGAAATGTTAGGCAACTCCCCGATCATCTCGCCGCCATGCCCATGGGGTGAGCAGCAAGTACACCACGCCGACGGCCCAGTGGGCGGTGCTGATCCACAGGTACGTTCGATGCAACGGCATGAACTCGTGCCGGTCGAGTACACGCTCCCCGACGGGATCGAGTAGTGCATCAATTCGCGGATGCATTAGAGCTAGCGTTATCACGCCAGCAGCCAATAGTAAGCTGAGTGCAATGCGTGAGCAGCGGAAGGAACGTGTAGCAGCGGCATCCCACAAGAATATCGGCACTGCGACGGCACCGGCAACATTCATCCAGATTGTGACTTGGCGGGTGACGAAGCCCTGAGCGGTGGCGGAACCAAGAACGCCGGTTCCTACGGGTACCACTACGCCGGTGTAAAAGGCGAAGCCTCCCTGCCAGAATGCGAAGGCAACAAGTGTCACAAAACGGCGAAACGGCATCATTTTTGATCTACCGAACTGAGGATGCGATCATCATAGCGGTTCGTGTTCTATCGGTGACACACAGCGCAGTTCGCCTACAATGATTGCTTAACTCAACGCCGACACGTACTCTGGAGTTTCATTGCCATGGCGGCACATGTTCAACAGCCCGCGCCGGCCTTCAAGGCCAAGGCCGTCATTGGCGGCGAGTTCAAGGACATCGAATTAGCAGATTACCGCGGCCAGCACGTCTATCTCTTCTTCTACCCACTCGATTTTACATTGGTCTGTCCGACGGAGATCATCGCTTTCAGCGAGCGGTCGGAAGAGTTCACTCGCCGCAATGTCCAACTCCTTGGCGTGTCGGTGGATAGTCATTACACCCACCTCGCCTGGAAGAACACACCGCGAGCGCAGGGCGGCCTTGGCGACATTTCCTATCCGATGATTTCAGATTTCAACAAACAGATGAGCCGCGACTACGGCGTGCTATTAGAATCGGAAGGCTTCTCCCTGCGAGGATCGTTCCTAATCGACAAGGAAGGCGTGGTCCGCCACATTACGATCAACCCGCCGTTGATCGGACGCAGCGTGGATGAAGCATTGCGTGTCATCGACGCCATTCAGTTCTTCGAGAAAAGCGGCGAGGCCTGCCCGTCCGATTGGAAACCCGGCGGTGCCAGCATCAATCTCGGAGGCAAAGCCACGGCCTCCAAGGCGAGCAAGTAACGTCGCCCATGGCGCAATTAGTAGCCCAGCCGACAGAACTTCCTTACACCAACTCGAACTGCTGACACTGCAGGATGTGCTAACAATCGGTCAACGACAATCGTTCGGGAGAACTTTCATGATCCGCGCTACGTGCTTGGTTACGGCCATTATCGCCTTTGCGCTGGCCGCTCGCGCCGACGAAGGCTACCAACCGCTTTTCAACGGCAAAGACATGGCCGGCTGGAAACAGTTCATGCCCGATAAGACCGTGAAGCCGGAAAATGTGTGGTCGGTCAAAGAGGGCGTCATCATTTGTGCCGGCGGCAATAAGCCAGCCGGTTACATCGTCACAGAAAAGGAGTACGCCAACTATGTGCTGAAGCTGCAATGGCGTTTCCCGGCCGACTCGAAGGGCGGAAACTCCGGCGTGTTGCTGCATGTGCAACCGCCCGATGTTGTTTGGCCGAAATCAGTCGAAGCACAACTGCAACACGGCCAAGCCGGCGACTTCTGGCTGATCAACGCCAAATTGGATATCGATCCCGCGCGCAACAACCCCGGCAGCGCGAGAAACTACATCCGCATCGGCGAGACATGGAAGAAGGCCGACAAGAAGACCAAGGACGGAAAGGTCATCATGGAAGCGGTGCGCAAGAGCTTTGAAAAGCCGATTGGAGATTGGAACCAGTACGAGATTCACTGCGAAGGGAGCAACGTGAAGCTCATGGTCAACGGCCAACTTGTCAACGAAGGCAAGAACGGCGAACTCGCGAAAGGCCGCATTGCGCTGCAAGCCGAGGGCGCAGACATCCACTTCCGAAACATCGAGATCAAGGTGAAATAGGTCGATGCCATTCGGAAATGTAAATGGTCCGTCGCATCGAAAAGTCTTGGACCGGTTCGTAGGCTACCTCGGCTGATTCTAACCATAATCCGGCGCGGGAACTCAAGGATGAGCGTTTCACTAGTCACGCCTCAGTTTAGCAAGTCTGTGGATTCCCACGTGCGCCAGCGCGGCTTCGAGTATTTTCGCAATGGGCATGTTCGCCTGATTTCCGGTGATGAGCTGCAATGCTCCGCCGACGTTATGGGCACGACACGTTACGAAGTTGACATCGCCGTCGATGACTTCAGCAAAGGCCGCGTCTATTGCAACTGCACGTGCCCGTTCGTGGCTGAAAACAATGAACCGTGCAAACATATCTGGGCCACGATTCTCGCCGCCGAGCAAAAGGGTTGGTTGCGTGGCGGCAAAACCAGCCCGCGCGAGTTGGTCATTGATGACTCCCAATTAAGCCGAAGCGAATTCGGCACGATCGTCGAGTCGCTCATCGGGAACAATCGCCGAAAAAAGAATCCACGCGCAACAGGCAAGCAACAACAACCGAAACGTCCGCCGGTGCCTGCCTGGAAGAAGCAACTGGAGGCGGTGCCCGCACAAGTGGATCGAGATTACGCCAACGATGCAGATGATTGGAATGGCCGGAAAGAGATTCTCTACGTTTTCGATCCCGCGGCTTTGCACAATAGTGAACTATTTGTCATGGTCATGCATCGTGAACGCAAACGCGACGGCACGTGGAGCAAGCCGAAGAACGGCATGCCGAGTCGAGATCAAGTCGCCCGATTGGCTTCCGCGGACGACCGCTTTGTGATGACGGCGTTCAACGGCGCTCAAGACAGCTACAGTTATGGCGTCTACGGTGGCTCGCGGTTCATTCTTCGCCAGGCCCAGCGGGAGTTTTTGTTGCCGCGCATGGCCGCCACGGGGCGCTGCCTGATCAAGGATGCAGCGACTGGTGAGTACCGACCGATCCAATGGGACGGACCGGAGCCGTGGCAATTCCGCGTGGACCTCCGCCGCGATCGTTCCAACAACATCGTCCTGACCGGTCTTTTTGTGCGTGGCGCTGAATCGATGCCAATCACGAAACCCCAGTTGGTCTCCCACGCCGGCGTGTTTTTTGGCACCGACAGTTTGTCCGTGTTCGATGACAGTGGCGCTTGGAATTGGTTGGTCTTCTTCCGCCGGATGAACGAGTTGACGGTGCCCGCCGCCGACTTTGATGCGTTTCTCGCCGCCGCGTTTACCAAGTCGGTGTTGCCGCCCTGGCAATTGCCTGATGACTTGGCGCTAAAGGAAACATACGAAACAGCTCAGCCGGTATTCCAAATCCGCAAAGCGGAACGGATGTGGGGATCGCAAGGCGAATTGCAGGGCCTTCTGAGTTTTCGTTACGGTGATCGACTGATCGATAGCAACAATAGGGGGCGTATGGAGTTTGACGCCGCTCAGCGCACCGTTCTCCATCGCGACAATGCGGCGGAAAAAGCCGCGGTGAAGCGATTGCGCGAAATCGGCATCCATCATGATCGCTATGGTTCGACGGCTTTTCGCTTGCAGGCCAAGCGGTTGCCAGAAATCGTGCGCACATTGGTCAAGGACGGTTGGCAAGTTGAAGCGGAAGGGCAACTCTATCGCACCGCCGGCAAATTGGACCTGCACGTTCGATCCGGCATCGACTGGTTCGAACTGCACGGCACCGTCGATTTCGATGGAACTGCGGTAGCGCTGCCCAAAATCCTGGAAGCCATCCGCCGAAACCAGACAACCATCGCGCTCGACGACGGCCACGTCGGCATGTTGCCCGAAGCGTGGTTGAAGAAGTACGGTTTGCTGGCCGGCGTCGGCGAAGCGGAAAAAGATCACATCCGGTTCGGCCAATGTCAGGTCGGGTTGCTTGATGCCTTGCTGGCGGCGCAACCGGAAGCGCGATTTGACGAGACGTTCAACAATGCCCGCGAGCAACTCCGTACCTTCGCCGGTGTCAAAGCAGCCGAGCCGCCCGCGGCATTTCGCGGCACGTTGCGCCCCTACCAGGGCGATGGCCTCGGCTGGCTGAAGTTTCTCCGCCAATTCGGTTTCGGCGGTTGCCTCGCCGACGACATGGGCCTTGGCAAAACCGTGCAAGTGTTGGCGATGCTCACGGATCGTGCGGCGACACGGCCAAAAGGAGAACCAAGAACCTCATTGGTCGTTGTGCCCAAATCGCTGGTGTTTAATTGGAAGCAGGAGGCGGCACGATTCGCGCCCGAGCTTAAGGTGCTTGATCACACCGGCACGGAACGATCCAAAGATGCCGCCATTGTCACCCAACACGACCTGGTCTTAACGACTTATGGCACCTTGCGTAACGACGCGGCCTTGCTCAAAGACATCGACTTCGATTACTGCATTCTCGATGAGTCGCAGGCGGTGAAAAACGCTGACACCGAGTCGGCAAAGGCCGTCCGACTCTTGCGCGGTCGTCACCGCCTCGCCATGAGTGGCACACCCATTGAGAACCACCTCGGCGAGTTGTGGAGCCTGTTTGATTTCCTCAACCCCGGCATGCTCGGCGGCACGGCGGCATTCAAGGCGATCGGCGGTGCCGGGCGCAGCCCTGATCCGGAGTCCCGTAACTTATTGGCCCAAGCGCTGCGCCCCTTCATCTTGCGCCGCACCAAGGATCAAGTCGCCAAGGATCTGCCCCAGAAGACCGAGAAAACCGTCTATTGCGACCTCGACCCGAAGCAGCGCAAGATTTACGACGAATTGCGCGAGTATTACCGGCAAGCACTGTTGACGCGAGTGGACACGATGGGCTTGGCCAAGTCCAAGATCATGGTCCTAGAGGCGCTCTTGCGCCTACGTCAGGCGGCGTGCCACCCCGGCCTGTTGGACAAGTTGAAGGCGGACGACTCCAGCGCCAAACTGGATTTGTTGCTGCCGCAATTGCGTGAAGTGTTCGAGGAAGGCCATAAGGCACTGGTCTTTTCTCAATTCACCAGTTTCTTGAGCATCGTAAAAAAGAAACTTGATGCCAGCGGCATCCCGTACGAGTATCTCGACGGCAAGACCCGCGACCGTCAAGCGCGGGTCGATAGCTTTCAGACTGACCCAAAGTGTCAACTATTCTTGATCAGTCTGAAAGCCGGCGGACTCGGTTTGAACCTGACGGCTGCGGAATACGTCTTCTTGCTCGACCCGTGGTGGAACCCCGCCGTGGAAGCCCAGGCCATCGACCGCGCCCATCGCATCGGCCAAACGCGGCCGGTCATGGCCTACCGCCTCATCGCGCGGGACACCGTCGAAGAGAAAGTCCTGGCGTTGCAAGCAACCAAACGCGATTTGGCCGACGCCATCATCAACGCCGACAATAGCCTGATACGCGGCCTCACCCGCGAGGACCTGCAACTGCTGCTGTCCTAGCTTCAATACCGGAAGATCACATCGAACAGCAGCCGGAAGTCTTGCAGGTCGCGCGGGTTCGTCAGCGGGAACTCGGCGGCGATGCCGGCCTGGATGCATTCGGTGAATTTGTAGCGGAACCCTGGCGCGATGGTGATGTAGTCGTTGCCACCGACTCCAGTTCCGCCGATGTTGGCGAAGTCGCGGCCTTCCTGATCGATGGCACGAGCGTTGCCAGCGCGGGTGTAGTGAAACCAGTTCAGTTCCAGCATCGGATAGAACTTGTGCAGGTTGGCCACGTCGTAGTCGATGTGAGCGCTGTTGTAAAGGAAGTCGCTGCGCTCGTCGTCGACACGGAACGAGTAGCCGAGTGTATCCATGAAATTGAAGGTGCCGTAGCTACTGCGTCCAAAGCTCTGGGCCACTGACACATATGGCACCAGCGAGAGGCTGCCGGTGTCCTGAAACACTTTGGACGGGCCGACGGGTATTTGGAAGATCATACCAACAGCGGCGGCCGTGCCTGATTCGCAATTGCGAAGGAATGTGTACTTCGGCCCGAGATGAAGTTCGGCCAACCCGGATGCGTCGCCAAGGCCGGAACCGTCGCCCGGATTGATGGTGACACCTCCAAGCTTGTTCAAGGTCACCGACCAGTGATCCGTCAGGGCGACGCGGGCTTGCGTGCCGTAGAAATAGGCGGTGCCGCCGTTGAATACCGGATTGTTGCCGGGAATAGTCTGATAGAAGAAGATCGGCCGGACTTCGGTCAGCGACCGTGGGTCTTCGAACAGAAACGGATTGGTGATGGGCGAACTGAACGAGTCCATGCTGTGATCAGACTCGAACGCATTGCGACCTTCGCGGGCGAAACAACCTTTGAACCAGTCACAGCAATCGCTGGCACAATCTTTGACTCCGCCGCCAAAGCGGCTCTCGCTCTTCGCCGACCGCGATGAGAACGATGTGCGTCGCACCGCTTCGCCGCGGGGGGATGGAGCCGGAGTGTAGTCGTAACTGGGGTACGGCAAGCTCTGCGAAGTGAGCTGGCCCTGCGGATAGTTTGATGATGCCGGGTAATAAGGTGCGGGCGGATATGGATACGGATATTGCGGGTACGGAGCGTAACCCGCCTGGGGCGTGTACGGCTCCGGTACACCGAGCGTCGGCGTGTCGTCCGCTTGTCCGCGCACTCGATTTGAGACTGCAACCGGCTTACCCAGTTGGGCGGCAGTGATTGGTGTGCCGAGACTGGCCGGCCCCTGAGCGCTGGCGACTGCGGCTGCAACAATTACAACGCCCCAGGCGGTCAATGCGATCCTTCGCATACCCGACCTCCGTGCGGACGCACCGGCATCATGCCGATATGGGTCCGTAGGTTCCGAATCGACCGGGCATGAGGCCTTTGTGGCTTCAAACTCGCCCGGCCCGCGATTGCTCTTTCCCCCGCCACCGTATAAGTTGCACAGTCGGTGCGTCTTTTCCGCGAGGCCGTTAAAATGCGCAGACTTTACCTGTTAGCCGTTCCGCTTCTAGCTCTGACCGTTGCCAGCGTTGCATCCGCCTGGTGGGTCAAGGGCCACGAAACCATCACCGAGGCGGCGGCCACCGTTCTACCCGATGATGTTCCAGCGTTCTTCCGCGCTGCCGGGCGGTCGCTGGCACACTGTGCCGGCGACCCCGATCGCTGGAAGAATCCGAAGGCGACCTTTCTGCGGCCATCGGTCGCGCCAGACCACTTCCTGGATCTGGAAGACTTGGATGGCAACACGCCACCCAAGACGCGCTACCAGGCCTATGCACTAATGAGCACGCTGAAACGTGACCCCGAGAAAGTCGGCACATTGCCGTGGGCCATCATGGAAGGTTACGAACGGCTGATGCTCGCCTTTTACGATTACCGCCATGAGCCGAGCAACCCGGCCGTATCGATGAAAGCGATTGTCTACGGCGGCAATCTCGCGCACTACACCACGGACATCTCCATGCCTTTGCACACGACACGCGATTACGATGGCAAGAAAGGCGACGATGGCAAGATGATCCAGAAGGGCATCCATGCCAAGATCGATGCCTATCCGGAAGTCAACAAGTTCATGCCCGAAGAAGTGTGTCGCGGCCTGACGGCGAAAGCCATCGAGGGTGACGTGTTTGAACACGTGATCGCGTTTATCAAGGAATCGCATACACACATTGAGGAATGTTACCGCCTCGACGCCGCCGGCGCAATCTCCAGCCCGACGGAAGAAAGCCGCAAGTTCATCATGGAACGCTGCCGGGCCGGGGCACAGTTCACCGTGGATATCTGGTACACCGCATGGCTGCGCAGCGAAAAGCTGCCGCCGCATTATTGAGATATGGGCACGAGCGGTGGCCGCTCATTGACGTTCCGCGCTCGGGGGTAACGTGGCTAACGACCAGTGCGGCCACTATTCGTGCGGCAATGCTACAGCACCTCGACCGGAACCTCCGAACACCGCGACAGGCCCCGGTCGCCGGTCAGAAACACCGACGCGCCAGTCTCCACCGCCGTGGCATAGTGGATGGCGTCAGGCGTCTTGAGGTTGTGCCGCGCTCGCAACTCCGTCGCCTGTTCGACCACCGCCGAACTCAGTTCGACGATGACCAATTCAACTCCGGCGAAGAACACGTCGAACTGAGCCAGGGTGATCAGATCTCCGGCACGCAACGGCTTTGACCGGCACTCAAGCCGGGTCAATCTTGACGTGACCAACGACCCCGGAACACCGAGTGCGGCGGCCAGCCGAGCCACCAGCGGAGCACGGGTCGCAGCGTCACCTTCGACCAATCGGATGACTACATTCGCGTCGAGGTAGATCAGCGGTTGCCCCACTCATCACGTTCGGCCTGCACCTGGGCCAGGATGTCGTCGCCGGTCCGCAGCACGGTTGCGGTGCCGAAAGCGTCGGCGACGGACCCACCAACGGGGCTTGAAGTGGGGGCGATGATCAATTGGGCCGTCCCCTCGGCATGGGGCAGCGGACTATCCGGGATAAAAGTCCGACCGGCATATCGTCCCCGGACAATCAACGTATTGGCCATCGGAATTCCTCCTCGCATACACCAGCAGAGTATCATACGCGACCGCTTTTCGGAAGCCCTACGGCCGCTGAACTTCGCGAAAAAGTGTGCCGGGCTGGGGAACAGTTCACCGTGAACAATCTGGGACACTGCGTGGTTGCACAGCGAGAAGGTGCGCCGCATTACTGAGAGAAAACGTGCCCGGTTTCATGGAAAGCGCTCACGCAATTCGGCCAACACAGCATCAACTGGCCGGTCTACCGCATGGCCACTTCGAATCTCGGCTACGCGACGAGTGATCTCGCTTCGCCATGCCGCTCATTCGTCCTCAGGCTGCATTGAAGTCAGGTTGAAGTATGCCAAATCCGCGCGCTCTGGCACTCGATTTGAGTTGTTGGCCAGCTGTGGTCATGAGAACCTCCGTCAGGAGCTGGCGATGACGACCTCGAACAATGGCATGACCGTCAGGCGTATTTTGGCGATTGATCCGGGCAATTGCAAGTCGGCGCGCAATGAACGCTGTCGGTCGTGCCTCACAAGGCTGTTGACATTCTCACGCATCAAAGTATGCCGGTATGAGTGGGAAAGCGCCTGAAACTTTTCAACGCAAGGCGGCGAATCATGGCACGGAGGTCATTGAATGGGTTGCGTGTGCTCATTACCGGCGCTTCGCAGGGTATTGGCCGGGCGATGGCGTTGCAAGCGGCCCAACGCGGGGCCAGGGTGTTGGCGACGGCCCGGAATGCCGAGTTGTTGCGGACATTGGCTGATGAAGCCGCGACGGCCGAGCACCCATTACAAACGCTGGTCGCCGACGTCATTGCCGCCAATGACCGTCAAGCAATGGTGGACACCATGCGACGGCAATTCGGCGGTATGGATATTCTCGTCAATAATGCCGGCATCGGTGCGACTGGCCACTTCAGCGAAGCGACGGAAGAGCGGCTGCGTTCGATCTTCGAGGTGAACTTCTTCGGGCTGGCTGAATTAACGCGGCTGTGTTTGCCACTGCTTCGTGATGGCAAGACGCCGGCACTGGTCAACATTTCTTCCATCGTCGGCAAACGGGGCTTTCCCGGCCGCAGTGAATATGCGGCCAGCAAGTTTGCCGTGCAGGGGTTGAGCGAATCGCTGCGTGGCGAGTTGGCTCCGTATGGCATTGATGTCATCATCATCAACCCCGGGCTGACGCGGACAAACTTTTCGCAGAACATGCTCGAACGCAAGAGCCGGCTGAAGGTCGATCACATGCGCGGGATGTCGGCCGAGACGGCAGCCCGATTGGCACTGAACGTCATCGAGCGCGGCAAAGTTGAATCGACATTCACTTGGCAAGGCAAGCTCTTCGTCTTTGCCGGCAAGCACTTCCCGCGGCTGGTAGATTACATTGCCGCCAAGCGCGTCAAGCGGCTTTACGCAAGGCCACCTGAGGAGTAACGGTCGCCACACGCGGATTGCGCAGTTCATTGACGGCAAGCGCCCATAAAGGCAGCGTCGTCAACGGAGCGAAGCCCAGATTGCGATACGATTCGAACAGCAGTGGAATCGCCCCGCCCAGGACATGGAGAGTGAACGCGATCTGCGTTCGTCGAACGTGTTGAGGATCATCGCATTTCAATGCAGCGAATAGCAGAGCTGTCACCAATGGCATCGTCAGAACATAGTAATGCAGGTGACACATCGGGCTGACCAGCAGCATGACGACTGCGAGTGCGCCACCGAAGAGTAGAAGTTCATTGCCTGCCAAGCGGCGGCCGCCGGCGGCCAGCGTAGTGATTGTCAATGCGATACCGATGAGCCAGTGCAGTGCCCGTGTCCGCGGCGATGGCTCGGCCGGGGCGTCGGCGTCGCCCCAATGTTGCCAAGTGTGGAACGTGGCCTGCATCGATTGGTTGTCAGTACGAAGCACATGAAACATTTCTTTCGCGCGGTCGGCCTGGCTGGCGTCGGTCATCGCTGGATGAAGCATCACATCGACGAATTTGCGATTGTAACGCCACATGCCCACCGGCCCCCAAGCCATGGCCGGGATACCAATCAACAGCACAATCAAACCCAGCGTTAGCCCGGCGAAGCAGCGGCGATCACGCCGCACCAGCGGGACTAGGGCCAGGAATGCCGGGAACACTTTCAGCGCGATCGCCCCAGCCAGCCACGCACCGGCCAACCGCGACTGATTTCGAATCAAACCGGCGAACATTCCGGCAATCAGCAGCAACAACAGCGAATTGACCTGGCCATGCGACAGGTTGTTGCCGAGTGCCGGCAGCGTGAGCAGCACGGGCCATAGTCGCAGCGCCCACCACCGACTTCGCGTGATTGCCAAATCGCCAGTTGATTCGAGAGCTGACGCCAACATATGCGTTGCGGCGAGGGCGAATCCGAAACTCAGCGCGAACCAAATGGCGACGGAAACCGCAAAGGGAAGGTAGTGTTCCGAGACAGTCACCGTAGGCGGTTCGGCGAAGGGTGTCATCGCCACGGCAAAAGGTGGTGGATAGCAGTAATGTAGGCCGCCGTCGTCGGTGATGTCGTAAATGTCGTGGCCGGTGCGCACCGCCCACCCGGCGCGAGCGTAAACGCCAAAGTCGGTGTGCCGCCGTTCCATGAAACAGGAGCGGCAAACAACGAGCGCGCCAAACAGCGGCACCACGGCGATCAATATCGCCAAGACACCTTTCTGGCCGCGACTCATTTTGTCGTCGTTGCCCGGCATCTGCATCCTGGATTCCCAAGTCGGCCTAAGTCCTACAGCCTGCACAATCTTCCATCGACTCGCCGGTGAGGCTGAATGCAAGGATTTTCTGAGGGAAATGGTGCCGAAACGGCTCATGGCTCGCCGATGCTCGAAGAATGGCGATGGGGCAAGCGTGGAAACTATCGCCGTGCCGGAAGATTGGGCAAAACAGCAAAAGATTAACGACCAAATAGCCGAGGTGCCGGGTGATCGGGACGACCCTCCAACGCATGATCTTCTGGGAACTCGTCCGCGTGTTCCTGTTGGCGTTGGTTGCCCTGTCGGGATTGTTTCTGCTCGGCGGCGTGGTGCAGGAAGCGTCACAGCGCGGGCTGACGCCGTCGCAAATTCTTTATGTAGTGCCGTTGCTGATCCCCAACACGTTGCCGTACACGGTGCCGGCCACTGTGCTGTTTGCCTGTTGCATCGTATATGGCCGGATGGCGCATGATCACGAGATCACAGCGCTACGGGCGGCTGGGGTCCACCTGGGCCGACTTCTGGCACCCGCCGTCGTCTTGTCCGTGTTTGTGACGGCAGGGCTGACGTCGCTGCAATACGACGTGATTCCGCGAACCCGCCAAATGCTGGCCGACCGCGTGCTGAACGATGCCGATGAACTCGTTTGCGGCATGTTGAAGCGGCATGGCTGCCTGAAGTTGCCCGACTATTCGGTCTTCGTCCGCGAAGTTCGCGGCAAGGTGTTCATTGATCCCATCGTCAAACAACGTTCAAAAGATGGTTACTCCGTGGTGGCTCACGCCAAGGAAGCCCGACTCATTGGCACCGATCTGGTCAATGAAAAGATCAGCATCTTCATGCCGCATTGCACAATCATTGGCGACGATGCCAAAGGCAACGGCTCCGTGCAGAACGAAACGTTTCCTATCGCGTTTCAATCCGGCGCGTTGAAAGACACGGCGGTTCGGCCGATGAACATGACGCGGCAACAGATCGCAGCCAAGTGGGACGACCTTGCCGCTATCCGCGAGCAGCGCCAGGACAAACTCGTCGAGATTAACGAGCAATTGGCCGCGGGAAATCCAGAACGCGAATACCTGACGATGCTACAGCGCGACAACGAGTTTCACATCAAGGAAACCTACCGCGTTGAGCGCGCGCTGCGAGCTGAAACGCATCTGCGGCCGGCGATTGCCCTTGGCGGCTTGTTTTTCGCTCTGATGGCTGTGCCGGTCGGCGTTCGCTTCCATCGCGCCGACTACCTCAGCACGTTTGTCAGTTGCTTTCTGCCTGTGGTGATGATCTACTATCCGTTGCTACTGGCCGGGACGAACTTCGCCCGCGAAGGCCGGCTTCCCGCGATCAGCGTCTGGATTGCCGACATCGTGGCAGGAATCGCCGGCACTTACATGTTGCGACGCCTGTTCCGGCGATAGAACGATGGTTCGCCCGCATCCGATTGTCATTTCATGGATCAGCAACGATCATCATGGTGCAACCGTACCGTACTCGGCGCGGGCGTCACTAGTTTGTTGGCCGACTTGAGTTACGAGACAGTTCTCAGCGTGTTGCCGGGATACCTCAAGAAGTTGGAAGCAGGGCCGGCAATTCTCGGTGCCATCGAAGGATCGGCCGATGCCTTGGCAAGTTTTGTCAAACTCAGTTCCGGATGGTGGAGCGACCGCATTGATCGCCGCAAGCCGTTCGCGGTGGTTGGATATGCCCTGACTGCACTCATGCCGGCGCTGATCGCGCTGGCTGTGAGTTGGCCGCTCATCGCTGTCGCGCGATTACTCGGCTGGTTCGGCAAAGGTCTGCGCGGACCGGCCCGCGACGCCCTCATCACGGCGTCGGTGCCGGCCGAGCATCGTGGCAAGGCGTTCGGACTCCATCGTGCCGGTGATACGGTCGGTGCCGTCATCGGCCCGTTGATCGGGGCCGAAGTGTTGCAACGGTTCGGTGCGGGCTGGGACTTTCCCGAGCAACCGGTGCTGTGGTGGGCCGTGGTTCCTGGGATACTTTCAGCACTCGCCTTTCTTTTTCTCGTCCGCGAAGTACGCGGAGCCAGGGTCAAGAAGTTCACCTTCGGTGACGCAGTCCGACGATTGCCACCTCGCTACCGGAGTTTCCTGTGTGCCGTTGGCGTGTTTGGCGCGGGCGACTTCTCGCCGTTGTTACTGGTGGCGGCGGCAACCACGGCGCTGGGGGGCACTGTAGAAGCCGGTGTGATTGCCGCGCGGCTGTATGCGCTGCGCAACTTCGCTGCTGCTTTGACGGCATTTCCCGCAGGAGCGGCGAGCGACCGTTTCGGCCGACTGCCAATTCTGGCTGGGGGTTACGCATTCGCCGCGTTGGTGATGGTTGGGTTCGTCGCCGCGACACTGTCTGGCACCGCATCGCTGCCGGTTTGGATTGGTTTATTCGCGGGGGCTGGCATGTATATCGCCGTTGAAGAAGCACTGGAAAGCGCGGCGGCGGCTGACCTCGTCGATGACCCGGCGATTCGCGGCACAGCCTTTGGCGTACTCGGCGCTGTCAATGGATGCGGTGACTTCATTTCCAGCGCCGTTGTCGGTGGCTTGGCCGTTGCTGCGCCTCATCTTGGTTTTGCCTACGCCGCCGGCATGATGAGCCTTGGTGCGCTGATGACTGCGCGGCTGGCGCTGCGACCGAGAACGCTCGACAATCCGCACGACCAGCACACCGAAGCGACCTGAGTCGTATCGTTGTCTTGTCATATCGAAAGTTCTCAATATCTATCATCGGTGTCGCCACGCTCAGCAAAGGGACAATCATGGCCGTGAAAGCCGACGGACTGCAACGTGCTGCCGAGTGTTTGGGTACGCTGGCCCATCACCACCGCCTGCGGATGGTACAGTTGCTGTTGTCGGGCAAACATACAGTGGGCGAGTTGGCCGACGCCTGTGGCGTGCCCAGCCCGGTGGCGTCCGGACACCTTCGCCTGATGCAGCGCGTCGGCCTGCTGATGCCCGAGCGCGATGGCCGCAACGTCTATTACAAAATCACTGAACCCGCACTGCCCGATATTATCGCCATCGTGAAGAAGCGATTTACCAAGGGAAAATAGCGGCTCCATTGATTATCACCGGTATGGGCTTTTAGGTATCACCCAACTACTTTCAGCTGCGAGTTTCTTGGCATATTGGTTTAGCCACCGATCCCAGTGCGGCGTTGTGCATTGAACTCTCGTGACTTGTACAATTACCTTGTGCGATCACCGCCCGGAGGTATTCATGGCCGGAGTTAACCCGTATATCAAGTCACCGGGCGACCAACGCCCCAAACGTCGCTATTCGCTCACATTTCTGCCGATGAACGTGACGATCGAGGTGGATCCGAGCAAAGCACGTTACGGGCACAACGGCTTGGAAATGTCGGTGCTGGATATCGCCGAGGGTGCGGGCGTGGATATTGATCACGCTTGCGGTGGCGTCTGTGCATGCTCCACCTGCCACGTGTTCGTCAAGCAAGGCATGGAGACCTGCAACGAAGCCACGGACGACGAACTGGATCAACTCGACAATGCACCGGGTCTGGAATTGCAATCGCGGCTGGCGTGTCAATGCGTGCCGAATGGCTCGGCGGATGTTGTCGTCGAAGTGCCGAATTGGAATCGCAATCTGGTTCGTGAATGACAATTCTCCTTTAAGGTTTCTTCTCATCGCTTACGACTGGTTCGCCGGCTATTCCTTTTAACATTGGCAGCACACGGCCGCGCAAGAATCCTGGCTGGTAGCCGCCGAAATGGCCACCGTCGTGACCCAATAGCTTTTGTTCCGGCGACCAGCGATGCACCCGCAGCTTGGCGTACTCCGGGTCTTGCGGCACCACGGTGAAGCCAAAACGACCTGAGGCGCGTGAGGCATTCGGGTCGTCGGGCGTACCCAGCAAGCGCACCAACACTCCGAGCCACACCCAATCCGAATCACTGACGAAGGCGTCGATTCCGTGGCGCGTCGCAGCCAATGCCAGTCGGAGATCGTAATGATCGGAAATCGATGGCGACAACAACACGATACGATCAATGGTGCCGCCGGGAAGCTCTTCTGCGGCGGCCAGGACAACACCGCTACCTGCGCTGTGGCCGACGAGCGTGATGGGCTGTTCTGGGAAACGATTCCGCTGCTGCCGACACAATTCGGCGAGCAAGGCTCCGCGCCGCCGCATGTGTTCTGTATCGGTTTGGTCGGCAAAGTTCCGCAGATAGCCATGTGACCAGACAAACGTGACCACTTCGAGGCTTAACCCATCTTCCGTCGCCGTTTGCCGGAGCGTACCGGAACAGGCGCGGAAGTCGCCCGCGCCATCGGCAACAAACACCGCCGGCTTGTCCGATTGCGGTAACCCCGGCAGCGCAGCGGGTTCCAGGGTCCGGCAAGCAGGCAGGGCGATCAATACCAGAATCAGTAAACACAGGCACAGGCGCATGCGCGCGGAATCTCCCAGTACACGAAGTGGGGCGATATGCCAGAAGGTCATGGAATTGGCAAGATGGAAACCGCCGTGGGCTTCGCTTCAACCGGTTTTCCAATTGACGATGCGCACTCCCTTAATGTTGGCAAAATCACTGTCGTAGGTCACCAGGGTGCATCGCGGAAGGGTCAAAACAACTGCCGCAATTTGGATGTCGGTGTTCTGAATGATCCGACCGCGTTGCCTCAGATCGGCGAAGATGCGGCCATATTCCTTCGCAGCCTTGAGGTCGTAGGGCCAACAAATGAGCTGTTTCACGATTCTCATGGCCTGATCGTAGTTTGGATCTCTGCTTATACTCATTTCCAGTCCGGCAAGCAACTCGCCCACGGCCGGAAAACATGATCCGATGTGATGACCCCTTCTGCTTTCTTCTTGAACGCGTCGAGCGATCCCATGACGCCGATTGATGTAGTCGCTCAGGACGCCGGTATCCAACAAATAGCGATTCATGGAAAGAGGCCGTCGACTCGCTTATATGCATTGGCGATGTCGTAGGCCTTTTGCACGCGCAGGGCTTCCTCCCAAGCCTTGAGTTCCTCGTCGGTTTGATTCAATGGTTCGATCAAGTCACATTGCCGAATCCACTCTTCGATTTCTTCGGGCGTCTTAGGCCAGTCTTCCTCACTGATGCCAAGCGACTCGCCGACCGGACTCACGTCCAGTTCACAGCCTTCCAGCCAATCGGCCGGTTTGCTCAGCTCGACTCGACCATTGCGAAAGGTGGCACGTCTACTCATGTTTACACCTCCAACGCTTAAGGCAGGTCGCCAAGCAATGCGCCGACCTCCCTCCACTTTACCACACGCCGTCGATCACGGGAACAAGCCGCGGCGGGCCTTTTCGGTGGCCACTTTCTGCACGCCGACACTTAGGGCGGAGACGCGCATGGGAAGTTTGCGTTCCTTGGCCAGGTTGCGCACAGTGTGGAACGCTTTGAGCATCAACTCGCGGAGGCGTTGGTTCACCACCTCTTCGCTCCACATCAGTTGTTGAATGTCCTGCACCCACTCGAAATAACTCACGGTCACACCACCGGCGTTGCACAGCACGTCGGGAATGATGAACACGCCGTTCTTCTCAAGGATTTCGTCGGCTTCCGGCGTGGTTGGGCCGTTCGCGCCCTCGGCCAATACTTTGCATTTAAGCTTGGCGGCATTCTTGTCGTCGATCACCCGTTCCAGCGCGGCCGGGATCAGTACCGTACACGGCAGCGTCAACATTTCATTAGCATCTGTCGGCTCCACACCGGGGAAGTCGCGCAACATCGGCGTTAGACCGCCGGCCACATTGCCCATGTGTTTGTTGAGGGCCGTGATGTCGATGCCTTTGTCGTTGCGTACCGCACCATATCGATCGGAAATAGCCACAACTTTGACGCCGCGATCGTGCAGTTCCTGCGCTGTCACGCTTCCGACGTTTCCGAAGCCCTGAATGATCGCAGTCGCTTCCTTAGGCTCGATGCCAAGTTCCTTGAAAGCTTCCATGATGCAATACGTTACGCCGCGGCCAGTCGCCTCGCGGCGGCCCAGGCAACCACCAAGTTCGACAGGTTTTCCGGTGACGATTTCCGGGCAGGCGTAGCCGACTTTAGTCGAGTAAGTGTCCATGATCCAGGCCATCGTTTGCTCGTCGGTGCCCATGTCCGGGGCCATTACGTCCTGGCGCGGGCCGATGATGGAGCCGAGTTCCTCGGTGTACCGGCGTGTCAGCCGTTCCTTTTCACCGCGACTGAGGGCGGCCGGGTCCACGGCAATGCCGCCTTTGCCCCCGCCGAATGGCAGGTTCATGATGCCGCACTTCCAACTCATCCACATGGCCAGTGCCGCCACTTCGCCGAGTTCGACGCTGGGGTGATACCGCAAGCCACCCTTGGCCGGTCCGCTGGTAAGTGAGTGCTGCACGCGGAAGCCGACGAAGTTCTCGGTCTTTCC